>JBQCFB010000029.1:0-10846 GCA_051959715.1 Pseudolabrys sp. | reverse complement strand
CGTGTGGACCTGGGTGCTGATGATCGGCGCCCTCTCCGATCTTGGCCTGTCGTCGGCGGCGCGGCGCTTCATTCCCGAATACACCGAGTTGAAATCGCCAGAGCTTCTGCGCGGCTTCGTCTCGGGCTCGCGCCAGCTCGCCTTCGTCATCGCAACCGCAATCGGCGCCGCCGGCGCAATCATCGTGTCGCTGCTCCAGCCGCACCTCGACACATACCTGGTGATCCCGCTCTATCTCGCCTGCGCCGCGATTCCGGTCTACGGCCTCGGCCAGACGCAGGCCGGCATCTCGCAGAGCTACGATTGGCCGAACCTGGCGCTGATGCCGTTCTTCATCTGGCGCCAGCTCGCCATGGTCGTGCTGATGGGCGCCGCCTGGTATTTCGGCGCGCCGACAAGCGCGGTCACCGCCATGCTGGTGGCGGTCGTCACCACCTGGGTCGTCACGCTCGCACAAAAGCACGTGCTCGACCGGCGCCTCGACGACAAATTGACGGCCGGCCCGAAGCAGTACGACCTGAAGACCTGGCTCAGCACGTCGCTGCCGATCTTCATCGTCGAAGGCTTCTACCTGCTGCTCACCTATGTCGATATCCTCGCGCTCGAGCACCTGCGCACGCCGGACGAGGTTGCGGTCTATTATGCCGGCGCGCGGCTCTTGGCGATTGTCGCCTTCGTCTATTTCGCGATCGCCGGCGCGACCACGCACAAGTTCACGAAGTATCACGTGGCCGGCGACGCCGAGAAGCTGAAGGCCTTCTTTGCCGAAACGATCCGCTGGACGTTCTGGCCCTCGCTCCTCGTCTGCGGCGCGATCCTCGCCTTCGGCAGGCCGCTCCTGTCGCTGTTCGGCTCGAAGTTCGACAGCGGTTATCAGGTGATGTTCATCCTCGCCATCGGCATGCTGGCGCGCGCCGCCGTTGGGCCGGCCGAGCGCCTCCTCAACATGCTCGGCGACCGCAAGCAGTGCGCCGGCGTCTACGCCGTCGCCTTCGTGGTGAACCTCGTCCTCTGCCTGACGCTGATCCCGCAGATCGGCATCGAAGGAGCCGCAACCGCGACCTCGTCGGCGCTCGTCATCGAGTCGATCCTGCTCTACCGGATGGCCAAGACGCGCCTCGGCCACCACGTCTTCCTGATGAAGAGCGGCAAGAAGTAACCCGCGTCACGGCGACGCGGCGCGCGCCTGTTTCCGCAGCGCCTTGAGTTCCTCGAACCGAGCAGTCACGTCGCGCATCACCGCGGCAAGGCCCGTGATCGTACCGTCGGCGTCGTGCAGCGGCGTGATGGTGAACTCGACCGAGATCTGCCTGCCGTCCTTGCGCAGCGCCGGCACCGACAGGGTATCGCCGCCGCTGTAGCGGCTCGTCCCCGTCGCGACCGTGTGCCGCCAGCCGTCCCAGTGACGCGCGCGCAACCGTTCGGGGATGATCAAATCCAGCGACTGGCCGACCGCCTCAGCCGCATCGAAGCCGAAGACACGCGTTGCGCCGGCATTCCAGAGGCGGATGACACCATCGCGGTCGCAGGCGACGACGGCTTCTGCTTCGCCCTCGACGAGCGCCCGCGCGATGTCGGCGTCCTGCACGTCAGGCTCCCGCGCGCGCCGGGCGCCGGGGCGGCGCCTCGATCTCCAGGAGGTTGCGCAGCGCGTGCCTCGGCTTCACGAGGTCGCCGAGCGAATAATCGTCGAGCACGGCGAGGAATGCGGCAGTCGCCTTGTCGAGTGCGCGCTTCAAGAGGCAGGACGGACGGATAGCACAGGCGGCATCGGACGGACTCATGCACGGCACCAGCGCCATGTCCTGCTCGGTGCAGCGCACGACGTCGCCGAGATTGATGTCGGCCGCAGGCCGCGCCAGCCGCAGGCCGCCGGAGCGACCGCGCACGGTCGCGACATAGCCGGCGACCCCGAGCTGGTGCGCCACCTTCATCATGTGATTGCGCGATATGTCGTAGCTCTTCGCGACCTCGGCGATGGTGGCGAGGCCGTCATCCTTGACGGCAAGGTACATCAGCAGGCGCAGCGCGTAGTCGGTATAGACGGTCAGGCGCATGAGGAGTCTCCGCGGCCGAATAAGATGTATTACGGATATTGCTTTTTGGCAATCCGCCGATAAGATGCCTTCTGAATACATCTTCAGGAGGACCGCATGTCCGGTTCCACATCGCTCGGCGCCACCCTCGCCCGCACCTTCCTGTATCCCGGCGATTTCGTCTGCAGGGTCAGCGGCCTTCAAGGCGACGACAAACGCGAGCTGGTGCGCATGCTGGTGAACTCCCTGATCTGGATCGTACTCGGTATGGGCGCGGCCGTGGTGCTGACATGACGGGCGCACCGACGGAACAACGCGCGCTGCCGACCGAGGAGGAGATCGGCCGGCTGGTCGACGCCTTCTACGGCAAGGCGCGGGCCGATACGGCGCTCGGCCCGGTGTTCGAGCGCGCGGTCTCCGATTGGGGGCCACATCTGGAGACGATGCGCAAGTTCTGGTCGTCGGTGATGCTCACCAGCGGCCGTTACAAGGGTAATCCGGTCGCCGTGCACCAGCGCGTGCAGGGCATCGACATCGCGCTGTTCGATCGCTGGCTGGCGCTGTTCGACGAGACCTGCCGCGAAATGTTCGATGAAGAATTGACCGCGGCGTTCAACGACCGCGCGGGGCGCATTGCCGAGAGCCTGAAGCTTGCGCTGTTCTATCGGCCCGATCGGCCTTGGCCGCCGCGCATCGTGGCGGGCTAGCCGCCCCTCTTCTCGTCCGGCTGCGCCAGAATGAGCGCCCAATAGACCTTGTACTTCGAACGCGGCGTATAGACCGCGGCGATGCCGATGCGCGTCGCGCCCTTGAGCAGCATGTTGGCGCGGTGCGGCGGGCTATCACGCCAGCCCGAGAACGCTTCCGCCAGCGTGTGGTAACCGGCGCTGATGTTCTCGGCCGCTTCCTTCGCGTCGTAGCCCGACTGCTTGATGCGGACCGTGAACGGTTTGCCGGCCGAATGGTCGAGCTTGTCGCGCTTGGCCATGGTGTCGGCCTGCGCCTGCGCCAGCCGCATCAATTCCGGATCGAGCGTCACCGCGGGCAGGCCGTTATTGGCGCGATAGCCGGTGATCATCGAGGCGGCCGCCGCCGCGTCGAGCTCGGCGCCCGGCTGCGCCAGATTCCGGTAGAAGCTCGGCTCGCCCTTCGGCACGTAATTGTCGGACACTGCGCAGGCGCCGAGCATCAGCAACGCAAGCGCAGGCAGGAGCAGGCGGGCAAATCGCATCGTTCTGGAACCCCGAACAGCCGTCGAGCGGCGCACATCGCGCGAAGACAATGGCCGAACGGTGGTGAAGGGATCGCAAATGCGTGGACCGGCAGAAGCCCCACGCGAAAGAGTGCATCGAAGGGATAGCGCCCGCACCGTTGCTCCAGTAGCATCATCGGCAAAGCAAAAAGACTAGATTTCTCAGGGAGAAAGAACGATGTCGAGCGCTCCAGCACCGCGCACGGCCGGCGCCACCCGCGCCGCCCCCGGAGAATACGTTTTCGACTTCGGCACCGTCGCCAAGATCATGGGCGGACCCGCCTACTCCACCGCGCACGGCCCGTGCGTCGAGGGCGACCGCATGATCGTTGCGCTGATGCGCATGCCGGCCGGCACCGGCGCCGAGCCGCATTCGCATCCGAACGAACAGTGGATCTATGTGCTGCAGGGAACATTCCGCGGCACCGTCGGCGGCAAGGCCGTCGAGGCGCAGCCCGGTTCCTGCCTCTACATTCCGGCCGAGACGATCCATTCCGGCGGCGCGACCGCCGATGGCGACGTCGTGTTCTTCACGGTGAAGGATGCCTCGCACAGTCTGCACGGCATCAAGGCCGGCTGATTTTCACACGCCCGAGGAGACCACAAGATCTCCCGGCAGCTCCTGGAGGAAGCAGATGAAAGCCTTGCTGAAACTTGCTGCTGCACTCGTCCTCGTCTTCGCCGCGCAAGCGGCGAGCGCGCAGGACAAATACCCGAGCCGCACCGTCCGCATTGTCGTGCCCTACGCGCCGGGCGGCGCCACCGACATCGTCGCCCGTATCGTTGCCGATGAAATGCAGAAGCTCGGCGGCCAGCCGGTGATCGTCCTGAACAAGCCCGGCGCCTTCGGCATGATCGCCATCGACGAGATCGTGAAGGCCGCTCCCGACGGCTACACGCTGATGATCGGCAACGTCTCGACCAACGCCATCACGCCGGTGCTGTATTCCGACAAGATGAGCTACGACTATCGCAAGAAGGTCGCCGCGGTCACCAACCTCATCAACATTCCGGCCTTCCTGCTCGTCACCACCGCAAACGGCTTCAAGGTCAAGACGGTGAAGGAACTGATCGACTACGCCAGGAAGAACCCCGGCAAGGTGCGTTACGGCACGGTCGGCGTCGGCTCCTATCCGCACTACGACATGGCCTATTTCGGCAAGAAGGCCGGCGATCTCGACCTCGTCGCTCTGCCGAACAAGAACGGCGCGACCGGCGTGATTCAGGACATGCTGCGCGGCGACGTGCAGGCATCGTTCCTCAATGTGGCGAGCAGCGCCGGTCAGGTGCATGCCGGCACGCTCGTGCCGATCGCCGTCGTCAACGGCGCACGCCTGAAGGACTATCCCAACGTGCCGACGATGAAGGAAGTCGGCTATGCCGATGTCGGCACTATCGCCTGGAACGGCATGTTCGCGCCGGCCGATACGCCCAAGCCGGTGCTGCAGCAGGTCTTCGATCTCGCCACCAAGGCGCTCAACGCGCCGGAGGTGCAGGAGAAGCTGCACAAGCAGAACTTCGACATCACGCCCAACAAGTCGCTCGACGATGCCGGCAAGTGGCTCGACGGCGAGATCTCGCACTGGAAGACGATCACCAGCCAGGTGAAGATCGAGACGCACTGAAGACTGCGTTTCGACCGTTCGTCTCCGCGAAAGCGGGGGCGAACGGAGTTGCGATGGCTCTCTTCGCTATTTCCTCTCGGCCGCCTGCAAAGTCTGCCAGATGCGCGCCGGCGTTGCCGGCATGTCGAGCGCGGCGCCTTGCGGCAACGCATCGAGGACGGCGTTGATCAGCGCCGGCGGCGCCGCCGTGGTGCCGGCTTCGCCGGTGCCCTTCACGCCGAGCGGATTGGTGCGGCATGCGACCGCGAAGTGTTCGACATTCATCGGCGGCACGGTGTCGGCGCGCGGCATCGCGTAGTCCATGAACGAGCCGGACACAAGCTGGCCGCTCGCGTCGTAGATCGTCGTCTCGCCGAGCGCCTGACCGAGGCCCTGCGCCACGCCGCCATGCACCTGAGCCTCGACGATCACCTCGTCGAGAACGTTGCCGGAATCTCCGACCGCAATGTAGTTGACGATCGTCAGCCCGCCGGTCGCGGCGTCGATCTCGACCTCGGCGATATGGCAGCCGTTCGGGAAGGACGGCGGCACCTTGACGCCCCCCTGGGTGTCGAGGCTTTCCGGAATGACGCCCTGACGGGCCAGCTCCGCTGCGCGCTCGGCGACGTCGAACAGCGACACGTCGCGATTGCCCGCACTGAACTTGCCCTTGGCGTAGGAGACCTCGGCCTCGTTCGCCTGCAACAGCATCGCCGCGACACGCTTCCCCTTCTCGATGACGGTGTCGGCGGTGCGCGCGATCGCGCTGCCGACCATCATTGCCGAGCGGGAGGCGACCGCACCGAAGCCCGGCACGTCGCGTGCCGAGTCGCCGGCGCTGACATCGACCGCGTCCGGTGAAATGCCGAGCCGATGCGCGGCCACCGCGCCGAACACGGTGCGGTGGCCCTGGCCGCTCGCTCCGGCGCCGATGCTGACGCCGATCCGGCCACCGCGAAAAGTGATGCGGGCGGCTTCTTCCGGGAATGCGCCGGCGATCTCGAGATAGCATCCGATGCCGATGCCGCGCAGCTTGCCCTGCTTCTTCGCCGCCTTCCGCCGGTCGCGGAAGCCGGAATAGTCGGCGAGCGCGAGCGCTCGCTCGAACACGGCCGGGAAGTCGCCGCTGTCGTAGGTGTTGCCGAAGGGCGTGACGTACGGAATCTTGGCGGGCGCGATGAGATTGCGCCGGCGCAGCTCCGCGGGATCGATGCCTGTGACGTCGGCGGCAGCGTCAATCACGCGCTCGATGAGATAGCTCGCCTCGGGACGGCCGGCGCCGCGATAGGGACCGGTCGGCAGCGTATTGGTGAACACGCAACGCGAATTCACCTGCGCGAGCGGGATGTCATAGACCGTCGGAAGGCAGCCCGAGACGTGCGTCGTGAACACGAAATGCGCGACCGCGGTGAAGTAAGCGCCGAGATTGCCGGTGCCGTTGGCGCGCAGCGCGAGGAACCGGCCCCGCGCATTGAGCGCCAGCGACACCGTCCAGAACGAGTCGCGCCCCTGGTTGTCGGTGAGGAATGCTTCGGCGCGCGTCGACACCCAGTGCACCGGTTTGCCGAGTTCGCGCGCGGCATGCAGCAGCGCGGCGTATTCGGGGTAAACCGCTGCCTTCATGCCGAAGCCGCCGCCGACGTCGTCGGTCAAGACACGAAGCTCGTCGGGCTTGCAGCCCATCACCTCGGCGACGCCCATGCGGACGCCGGCGACGCCCTGCGTGCCGCAGCGGAGCGTGAACTGCTTCGCCGCCGCGTCGTAGCTGGCGGTCGCCGTTCGCGGCTCGAGCGAGGCGACGACGAGGCGCTGGTTGACGAGCTCGATCGTCACGACATGGGCAGCCTCGGCGAAGGCCTTGTCGAGCGCCGCCGCCTTCTTGCCGTCCGGATCGGCCGGCGCGGCGAAATCGAAGCCGATATTGCCCGGCGCCTCGTCCGAGAGCTGCGGCGCGCCCGGCTGCGCGGCCGCGCGCGCATCGGTGACCGGTGTCAGCGGCTCGTAGTCGACCACGACCTGTTCGGCAGCGTCCTGCGCCTGCGCGGCGGACATGGCGACGACGAACGCAACCGGCTCGCCGACATGAAGCACGCGTTTCCCGGCCAGCACCGGGCGATGCGGCGAGACCGGCAGCTTGCCGCCGCGGCCGGGGATGGGATGGCCGTGCGACACGGAGTGATAGTGCTGGGCCTCGAGGTCGGCCGCGGTGAAGACCGCGACGACCCCGGGCGCCTTTTTCGCCGCGGCCGTATCGACGCGCCGGATGTTTGCGAAGGCGTGCGGTGAGCGGACGAACGCTGCGGCGAGCGTGCCTTGCGGCTTGACGTCGTCGCCGAAGCGCCCGTCGCCGCGCAGCAGCGCCTCGTCTTCCAGCCGGCCCTTCCAGCGGGAGAAGTCGGCCTTGCTGGCGGTCGGTGCGTTCATGCGGATGCCCCCGGCTTGTAACTGGCGGCCGATCCGGGCCGTCAGTGCTTAACGAATGCTTAACCCTACAAGTCCCGCAGTTAACTGCAAAACAACCCGTTTCGGAATACCGTGCCGGGCTTAGCGGAAATGCCGATGAATCGCCGACAATTCACGCTCACGCTGCACGACAATGCCGCGATCGCGATCGCCGGCGCCGCGGGCGCCGTCGCGGGCTTCGCGCTGTTCCGCTACGGCCTGTCCTTGACCGGCGCGGGACCGGCGCTCGTCGCGGCCGCCGGCGGCGGCGGCTGGGTCGCGACCGCGGTCGCCCTGTGGCGCGCGCGCCAGATGCGCATCCGCAACGCCCATACCCGCATCGCGCTCGACAACATGTCGCAGGGCCTGTGCATGTTCGACCGCAACGAGCGGCTGGTCGTGTGCAACGCGCCCTACCGGGCGATGTATAACCTTCCCGAGGCCGCCGTCGCGCTCGGCACCAGCCTCGTCGACCTGCTCAAGAGCCGCGCCGCATCGGGCAGCTTCTCCGGCGATGTCGCCGCCTACTGCGCGCAGCTCAAGGCGTCGCTCGCCGAGGGCAACGTGACGAGCCGCGAGATCACGCTGGACGACGGCCGCGTTATTTCCGCCGTCAATCGGCCGATGCAGGGCGGCGGCTGGGTCGCCACCCACGAAGACATCACCGCGCGCCGCGCGGCCGAGCGCGAACGCCTCGGCATGCAGCAGCAGGAGACGCGACGCGCCGCCGTCGAGCAGGCAATTCTCGCCTTCCGGCAGCGGGTCGAGGATCACCTGCGCACGGTCGCCGACAGCGCGGGCACGATGCGCAGCACGGCGGCCACCCTGCTCGCCAACTCCGAGCAAACCGCCAGCAGCTCGGAGGGCGCAGTCGATGCGTCCAACGAAGCCTCGATCAACGTCGAGACCGCCGCCTCCGCCGCCGACGAGCTGGCCTCGTCGATCGGCGAGATCGGCCGCCAGCTCGCATCGACCGCCACCATCGTGCGCGAGGCAGTGGGCGAGGCGCAGGACACGAACGCCCAGATCGCTGCGCTGGCGCAGGCCGCCGAGAAGATCGGCGACGTGATCAAGCTCATCCGCGCGATCGCCGGGCAGACCAACCTGCTGGCGCTCAACGCCACCATCGAGGCGGCGCGCGCCGGCGACGCCGGCAAGGGCTTCGCCGTCGTGGCGGCCGAGGTCAAGTCGCTGGCGGTGCAGACGGCAAAGGCGACCGAGGACATCTCGGCGCTGATCAAGTCGGTGCAGGGGGCGACCGCCGGCGCGGTCGACGCCATCGGCCGCATCGCCTCGCGCATGCGCGAGATCGACAGCTGCGCCACCGCCGTGTCGACCTCGGTCGAGCAGCAGAGCGCTGCGACGTCAGAGATCTCGCAGAACGTCACCGGCGCGGCCGACGGAGCCAAACTCGTCGTGTCGGTGCTCGCGGACGTCGCCGGCGCGGCCGGCGAGACGCGCCGCTCCGCCGATCAGGTGCTCACCGCATCCGAGGCGGTCGAGGCGGCCGCGGCGGACCTGCG
The DNA here is from genome assembly GCA_051959715.1 of Pseudolabrys sp. Classification (GTDB taxonomy): domain Bacteria; phylum Pseudomonadota; class Alphaproteobacteria; order Rhizobiales; family Xanthobacteraceae; genus Pseudolabrys. The sequence continues at coordinate 1,989 of JBQCFB010000029.1, read as the reverse complement.
CAGCGAGATCGAAGGCTTCCTCTCCCGCGTCGCGGCCTAGAACAGCCCCGCGAGCCAGTAGAACAGCGCCGCAAGCGCCGCCGACGCCGGGATCGTGATGATCCAGGCGACGACGATGTTGTTGGCGACGCTCCAGCGCACGGCCGAGGTCTTACGTGCCGCGCCAACGCCGATGATCGCGCCGGTGATGGTGTGGGTGGTCGAAACCGGAATGCCGAGCCACGTCGCGCCGAACAGCGTGAGCGAGCCGCCGGCCTCCGCGCAGAAGCCCTGCATCGGCGTCAGCCGCGTGATCTTCGATCCCATCGTCTTGACGATGCGCCAGCCGCCGAGCAGCGTGCCGAGCGCCATCGCCACCTGGCACGAGATGACGACCCAGAACGGCACGTAGAAGTGCTCGCCGAGGTGCCCCTGCGAGAACAGCAGCACGGCGATGATGCCCATCGTCTTCTGCGCGTCGTTGCCGCCGTGGCCGAGCGAATAGAGCGATGCCGAAATGAATTGCAGCCGCTGGAAATAGCGGTCGACCGCGAACGGCGTCCAGCGCAGCAGCAGCCACGACAGGATCAGCACCAGCAGCAGCGCCAGGAAGAAGCCGATCAGCGGCGAGGCGACGATCGCCGCCGTGGTCGGCAGCAGGCCATGCCAGACGATCGCCGAGACGCCGGCCTTGGCGATGCCGGCGCCGACGAGGCCGCCGACCAGCGCATGCGACGAGCTCGACGGAATGCCGAGCCCCCAGGTGATCAGGTTCCACAGGATCGCGCCCATCAGCGCACCGAACACGACGCGCGCGTCGATCGCCGCGGCATCGATAATGCCGGTGCCGAGCGTGTTGGCGACGTGCAGGCCGAAGAACAGGAAGGCGATGAAATTGAAGAAGGCCGCCCAGGCGACCGCGTATTGCGGCCGCAGCACGCGGGTCGAGACGATGGTGGCGATCGAGTTCGCCGCATCGTGCAGGCCGTTGAGGAAGTCGAAGGCGAGCGCGACCGCGATCAGGCCGATCAACACAGGCAGGGACAACGCGACGTTCATGCGCGCGAACTCCGCGTCACGCCGGCGGGACGAGGACTAGACATGCTCGATGACGATGCCGTGCATGACGTTGGCGACGTCGTCGAAGCGATCGACGACCTTCTCGAGATGGTCGTAGACCTCGTTGCCGACGATGTAGCCCATGGCGTTGCCCTGCTTGGTGGACTGATAGAGCGCCTTCAGGCCGAGGTCGTGCAATTCGTCGGCCCGGCCTTCGAGCGCGGAGAGCTGCGCCGTCAGTTCGCTGATGCGCACCGCTTCCGACGAAATCGCGTTCAGGAGCGGCACCGCCTGCTTCACGATCTGCGCCGACTTCATGATGAGGTCGCCCATGTCCTTCATCTGCGGCGTGAATTCGGTGACTTCGAACAGCGTGACGGTCTTGGCCGTCTTCTGCATCTGGTCGATGGCGTTGTCCATCGCGGTGATCAGGTCGCGGATGCTGCCGCGGTCGAACGGCGTGATGAAGGTGCGGCGGACGGCGATCAGCACTTCGCGGGTGACGTCGTCGGCCTGGTGCTCGGCCGTCATCACCGCCGCGCAGTTGCTCGCGACCGCGGTCCCGCCTTCCATCATTGCCCGCAGCGACTGGCTGCCGGACACGACGGCATCGGAATGGCGCGCGAACAGCTCGAAAAAGCGCTCCTCCTTCGGCATCAGGGCGTGAAACCAGCGCATCATGACGGGCCTCCGGGGCGCGAATCGGTGACGACAGATTAGGCGGTCGCCCCGCCGGAACGAACCCGGCGGCGGGCGATTGCAGGCACGTATACAGGCCTTGCACGGCTTTGGGGATAACGCCGGCAAGGCGCGGCGGTTTTCGCGCCGTCGAAAGGGCCTACCACGATAAGGCGCGAGTTTTGCTGCATTTTCCGGCTATTTCGGATAGCTTGGACCGAGCAGAATTTTCGTTCCGGAGACTGGAATGCGTCTTGGCTACTTCACCATGCC
>JBQCFB010000028.1:0-3396 GCA_051959715.1 Pseudolabrys sp. | reverse complement strand
ACTGAAGGACCAGATCGGCAACGACATCGTCACGGCCGACGGAACGACGCTGCTCGGCGCCGACAACAAGGCCGGCCTCGCCGAGATCGTCGACGCCATGCGCTTCCTCGCCGCGCATCCCGAAATTCCCCACGGCACGCTCAAGGTGCTGTTCACGCCGGACGAGGAGATCGGCCGCGGCGTCGACAAGGCCGATCTCAAGAGGCTGGGGGCCGATTTCGCCTACACGATCGACGGCGAGACGGCCGGCCACGTCGAGGACGAGACCTTCTCGGCCGACGGCGCGACCGTCACCGTGCAGGGCGTGCCGGCGCATCCGGGCTTCGCCAAGGGCGCCATGGAGAACGCGGTCAAGATCGCCGCGCGTATCATCGACAATTTGCCGAAAGAGTCCTGCTCGCCGGAAACGACTGCGGGCAAGGACGGCTTCATCCATCCCTTGAGCATCGAGGCCGAACTCGACCGCGCCACACTCAAATTCATCCTGCGCGACTTCACGACAACCGGCCTGAAGGACAAGGCGGCGATCCTCGAGCGCGCGGTCAAAACCGCACTCGCGGGCTTTCCACGCTCGTCATACACATTGAAAGTGGTCGAACAGTACCGAAACATGAAAGTAGTGCTCGATCGGCACCCAAAAGTGGTCGCTTCCGCCATGGAAGCGGTGCGCCGTGCAGGTCTCGTTCCGAAGAAGGCCTCGATCCGCGGCGGCACCGACGGGTCGCGCCTTTCATTCATGGGCTTGCCCTGCCCCAATATCTTTGCCGGGGAGCACGCTTTCCACTCGCGCCTGGAATGGGTCAGCGTCCAGGACATGCAGGCCGCGATGCGCACGATCGTGCACTTGTCTTCAATTTGGGAAGAAAGCGCATAACCGCTGCATAACGATGCTGGTCGCAAAGAATTGAAATCTTGTCGCGACGGCCGCGCTCTGCCTAATATACATTTCTGAGGCGCGGTATAGAAGCAGGATACCGATGGATCGGTTCATCGCGCGGGAGAACATCAAGCATCTGCGCATTCGGCTCGAATCCGAATGCACGCCTGGACTGCGTGCGAACCTGCAAAGGCTACTGATCGAGGAAGAGGACAAACTCGGCGCGAACCTCGAACTTCTCGCCGACCTCGAGCGCCACATCGACGACGGCCATCAGCGCATCGCCCGCCAACGCATTCTCGTCGCCGAGATGGAACGCAGCGGGCATATCGGGTACATGACGGCCGCCGTCCTGCTCGAGGCCATGATCGACAGCCAGGATCTGCACACGCATTACCGCAAGCGGATCCTGATCGAGATCGAGCGCAATCAGCTCTGAACGCGGTCCAGGATGCGAATGAACGGCTTGCCGTGACAGCCGCGGCGCTCCCGCTCTATGGCGTCACGAACCGCGCGCCGCCGTCGCGTGCTCGAAGGCGAACTTCAGACAGACCGCCCCGGGATCGCTGGCCCGCGCGAGCGCGCCGATAAGCGTCACCCAGTTCTCGTCGCTTGCCTCGGCCGCAAAAGCGCGGACCGCCCGCTGGGCGAATTCACCGAGGCTCTCGCCGTCGGCCTCCGCCTGCGCACGCATGCGCGCCAACAGATTGAGGTCGCCGATCGAAAGGACCGTCTCTTCGGCAAAGGACGGCGTGTCGAAGCGCGCGAGAACGTCGCCGAGCAGCATCGACGCCTCCTTCAGTTGACCCGATGGGCTTCAGCGCCCTCGAGCGCGATGCCCTCGATGGCAGCGGCGGATGCAAGGCGCGCAACGTACTGCGCGTGAGCGCGCCGCCGCACGTTCTCGGCGAGGTAGTCGGCGATCCTGTCGGCGACAAGCTCGTAGGGCAGCGTCCGTCCTTCGTGCCTGCGCTCGAGACGGACGATGTGGAAGCCGTATTTGGTCTCGACCGGCGCGGCGCAGGTCTCGCCCGGCGTGAGCGCCACCATGGCCTGCTCGAACTCCGGCGTGGTCTGCCCCCGGGTCACCTGGCCGAGATTGCCGCCCTGCGCTGCCAAGGAGCAGCGCGAATAGGCCTGCGCCATGGCCGCGAATGTTTCGGGCCGCTCGGTGACCGTCTCCAGCACGGCCGATGCATCGGCCCGCGCCTGCGCATAGGCCTTCGTGTCGGCCGGATCGGCGGCGAACAGGATGTGCGACACCTCGTAGATGTCCTCGGAGCGGAACCGGCCGATGTTTGCCGCGTAGTAGCGCCGGCAGGTCTCGTCGTCCGCCTGCGGCAGCGCCACTTCGCGATCCACGACGGCTCGCATGATCGCTTCGTCGTCGGTCTCGCGTCGTCCGTCCTCGTCGCTCGCCGGCTCGGGCGCGATGGCAAGCGCCCTCGCCCGCTGCAACAGCAGCTCGCGTACGACCAGCGCCCGTGCGGCGTTCTGCCAGGCCTCGATGGGCTTCTTCGCGGGATGGTGCTGCATCTCGCGCACGATCGCGTCGCGCGCGATCGTGACGCCGTTGACGCTTACCGGCATCGGCTTGCCGGCGGGAATGTTGGTGTGAACCGAGCAGCTCATTGCCGTCACTCCGCCGGGGCCGGCGTCGGCACGCGCGCGGCGGCCGTAGCAGCCGCCTTCGCCTTGCCGTTTCGCCGTGTGCGCACGACCTGATAGCCGGTGCGTCCGAGATACCAGATCGGCGCGCTCCAGACGTGCACCAGGCGCGTGAACGGAAAGACCAGAAAGATGGTCATGCCGAGCACGAGATGCGCCTTGAAGACGGGACTGACGTCGGCGACCAGCGCCGAGACGCCCGGCTGCAAGGTCAGGATGCCCTGCGCCCAGGTCATGAACTTCACCATCTCATGGCCGTCGAGATGGTTGAGTGAGACGAAGATCGTGCCGAGCCCGAGCGCCAGCTGCAGCCAGAGCAGCAGCAGGATGGCGATGTCGCCGAACGACGACGTCAGGCGAATGCGGGAATCGAACAGGCGGCGATGCGCCAGAAGTGCGATGCCGATAAAGCAGAACACGCCGGCGACGCCGCCGACCACGATCGCCATCCACTGCTTGAAGGTGTGCGAGATGCCGAGCGCGTCGAAGATCCAGATCGGCGTCAGGAGGCCGACGAGGTGACCGCCGAAGATGACGAGGATGCCGACGTGGAACAGGTTCGAGCCCCACATCAGTTGCCTGCGGCGCAGGAGCTGGCTCGAGCCGGAGCGCCATGTGTACTGCTCGCGGTCGAAGCGCAGCAGGCTGCCGAGCAGGAACACCGTGAGGCAGAAATAGGGGTACCAGCCGAAGACGATGGAATTGATCAGATCGCGCATGGTCGTCTCCTACTGGCGCGGACGTTGCGGCATGTCGGGCGCGGGCCGCATGGCGCCGCGCACGCGGGCGATGAGGCCGTCCTTGCAGCCGTCGCCTGCGCCGGGGCCGAAGTTGACCGGCTCGTCCTCCCA
>JBQCFB010000027.1:0-4216 GCA_051959715.1 Pseudolabrys sp. | reverse complement strand
CCCATGATCGCCGGATCGACGCCGGCATGCGCCCACGACACGATGCGGGCGAGCGGCGTGTGGCCGAGCTTGGCGGCTTCGGACGCCTTCATCAGCACCACGGCGGCGGCGCCGTCATTGATGCCCGAGGCGTTCGCCGCGGTGACCGTGCCTTCCTTGTCGAAGGCCGGGCGCAGCTTGCCGATGCCTTCGATCGTCACGCCCGCCTTCGGATATTCGTCGGTGTCGACGACGGTGTCGCCCTTGCGGCCCTTGATGTTGACCGGAACGATCTCGTCCTTGAAGCGGCCCGACTTCATCGCGGCTTCCGCCTTGTTCTGCGAGCCGACCGCGAACTCGTCCTGCTGCTGGCGGGTGATCTGCCACTGCTTGGCGACGTTCTCCGCCGTCGTGCCCATGTGATAGCCGTTGAAGGCGTCCCACAGGCCGTCCTTGATCATCGTGTCGACGAGTTCGACCGCGCCCATCTTCACGCCGCCGCGCAGGTACTGCGCATGCGGCGCCATGCTCATCGACTCTTGGCCGCCGGCGACGACGATGTCACTGTCCCCGTTGAGGATCGCCTGATAGCCGAGCGCGACCGCACGCAGACCGGAACCGCAGAGCTGGTTCACGCCCCAGGCAGGGCTCTCGACCGGGATGCCGGCGGCGATGGACGCCTGGCGGGCCGGGTTCTGGCCCTGACCGGCGGTGAGGATTTGGCCCATGATCACTTCGCTGACGCGGTCGCCGGACACGCCGGCGCGCTCGAGCGCCGCCTTGATCGCCGCCTTGCCGAGCTCATGCGCCGGCAGGTTGGCGAAGGCCCCGTTGAAGGCGCCGACCGGCGTGCGGGCGGCGCTGGCAATGACGATATCGTCTTTCATCGAAAACTCCTGGTTACGGTCTATGGCGGGCGGACGGGCCTCTCGAGGCCTTTTCGGCACTGCCGCATCCTTGAGAACCGAAGCGGGCCTGTCAACGAGGCGACGCCTCAGGAATACTCCTGAGAAATGGCGGTTTTCGGCCCCCGGCGCAAGTAGCGGGCGGTGCCGCAATCCGGTCTGCCGCGCCGCCACAAAAGGGGTTGGCCGCAGCGCAAGCCTGCGGTTATGCTCACTGTCTGGGCAGGGGAAACGCGTGAACCATGGCAGAAGACAAAGAGCCGGTCACAATCAAGAAATACGCCAACCGGAGGCTCTATAACACCGGCACTTCGACCTATGTGACCTTGGAAGACCTCGCCACGATGGTGAAGGACGGCGAGGATTTCGTCGTCTACGACGCCAAGTCCGGCGAAGACATCACCCGCTCGGTGCTGGCGCAGATCATCTTCGAGCAGGAAAACAAGGAAGGCCAAAGCCTCCTGCCGATCACCTTCCTGCGGCAGCTCATCCGGTTCTACGGCGACAGCATGCAGATGCTGGTCCCGCGCTATCTCGAACAGTCCATGCAGTCGCTAACCAGCCAGCAGGACAAGTTCCGCGAGCAGATGGCGCAGGCCTTCGGCAATGTCGGCTTCGGACCGATGGAAGAGCAGGTCCGGCGGAACATGGAAATGTTCGAGAAGACCTTCGCGATGTTCTCGCCCTTCGCGCGTCCGCAGCAGCAGGCCAAGCCCGCCTCCGCCGCTTCGGACAAGCCGGCATCCTCCGACGGCGGCAGCGACATGAACGACCTGAAGCGCCAGCTCGACGAGATGCAGAAGCGTCTCGACAAGATGTCGGGCGGCGGCAAGGAATAGGCGTCAGGGCCTACCGCCACACCAATTGAACGTTCGCATCGCCGGGTCTTTCCCGGCGATTGCATTTTCAAGATCACGTGACGGCGGCACGACCGAAACAATTCGGTAGCCCCGTGACGCGCCCCAGGCGCTACGCTAGCATTCCCCCATCCGCCGGTTATCACGGCGCGTGCGTCAGTACTCGCGAGGGGGCTTCCATGTCAGTACGCCATTCGATCATCGCCATCGCCGCAGCCACGCTTCTGTCCTCGACGCCGCTCGCGGCGAAGACGCTCGTCTTCTGCTCCGAAGGCAGCCCGGAGAATTTCTATCCGGGCGTGAACACCACCGGCACGTCGTTCGACGCCAACAGCCAGATCTACAGCCGCCTGGTCGATTTCGAACGCGGCTCGACCAAGGTGATCCCCGGGCTCGCCGAGAAATGGGACATTTCCGCCGACGGCACGCAATACACCTTCTACCTGCGCAAGGGCGTGAAGTGGCAATCCAACGCCAACTTCAAGCCGACCCGCGACTTCAACGCCGACGACCTCATCTTCGCGATCGAGCGGCAGTGGAAGGAGTCGAACCCCTATTACAAGGTCACGTCGTCGAACCACTCGTACTTCAACGACATGGGCATGATGAAACTGCTCAAGTCGGTGGACAAGATCGACGACTACACCGTCAAGATCACGCTCAACGCGCCCGAGGCGCCGTTCCTCTCCGATTTCGCGATGGAATATGCCGGCATCCAGTCGAAGGAATATGCCGACGCGATGTTGAAGGCCGGCACGCCGGAGAAGATCGACCAGGAGCCGATCGGCACAGGGCCGTTCTATCTCGTGCAGTATCAGAAGGACGCCATCATCCGTTACAAGGCGTTCCCGCAATTCTGGGGCGGCAAGGCCAAGATCGACGACTTGATCTTCGCGATCACGCCGGATGCTTCGGTGCGCTGGGCCAAGCTGCAAAAGGGCGAATGCCACGTGATGCCCTATCCGAACCCGGCCGACCTCGACGCCATGCGCAAGGACCCGAACGTCACCGTGCTGGAACAGCCGGGCCTGAACATCGGCTATCTCGCCTACAACGTCACGAAGAAGCCCTTCGACGACGTGCGCGTGCGCAAGGCGCTCAACATGGCGATGAACAAGAAGGCGATCGTCGACGCCGTGTTCCTGTCGACCGGCGTGCCGGCGACCAATCCGATCCCGCCGACCATGTGGTCGTACAACAAGTCCGTGAAGGACGACCCTTACGATCCGGAAGCGGCAAAGAAGCTTCTCGCCGAAGCGGGATATCCGAACGGCTTCTCGACCGACCTGTGGGCGATGCCGGTGCAGCGCCCGTACAACCCCAATGCCAGGCGCATCGCCGAGCTGATGCAGGCCGATCTCGCCAAGGTCGGGGTCAAGGCCGAGATCAAGAGCTACGAATGGGGTGAGTATCGCAAGCGCGCGCAGGCTGGCGAGCCGCAGATGGTGCAGCTCGGCTGGACCGGCGACAACGGCGACCCGGACAACTTCCTCAACACGCTGCTCGGCTGCGCCGCCTCGAAGAACAACGGCGGCAATCTCGCCAAGTGGTGCTACCAGCCGTTCGAGGACCTGGTGCAGAAGGCCAAGACCACGAGCGACCAGGCCGAGCGCACCAAGCTCTACGAACAGGCGCAGGTGATCTTCAAGGAACAGGCGCCGTGGTTCACGATCGCGCACTCGGTGCAGCTCAAGCCGGTGCGCAAGGAAGTGGTGGACTTCAAGCTGTCGCCCTTCGGGCGCCATACCTTCTACGGCGTCGACATCAAGTAGGCGTTCCCGGACGGGGACGCCCGCCAGGGCCGCCCCCGTCCGGCCTGCCATGCTGCGTTTCATCCTAACCCGCGTCAGCCTCGTGATCCCGACCTTCATCGGCATCACGCTGCTCGTGTTCGTCCTCATTCGGCTCATTCCGGGCGACCCGATCGAGACCATGGCGGGCGAGCGCGGCGTCGATCCGGTGCAGCACGAGCGGCTGCGGCACGAATACGGGTTCGACCGGCCGCTGCTCGTTCAGTACGGCCTCTATCTTTCGCGCCTCGTGCACGGCGACCTCGGCCGCTCGGTCGTGACGCAGAAATCTGTGATCGCCGAATTCAGGGAGCTGTTTCCGGCGACGGTGGAGCTGTCGCTCTGCGCGATTATGTTCGCACTCCTGATCGGCATCCCGGCCGGGATCATTGCCGCGGTCAGGCGAAACTCCATCTTCGACCAGGGCATCATGGGCCTGTCGCTGACCGGCTATTCGATGCCGATCTTCTGGTGGGGCCTGCTGCTGATCATCCTGTTCTCGGTGCAGCTCGGCTGGACGCCCGTGTCGGGGCGCATCGCGGTACTTTATTTCGTGGAGCCGGTGACGGGCTTCCTGCTCATCGACACCCTGCTCGCCGGCGACACCGCCGCGTTCTGGTCGGCCGTGTCGCATCTCATCCTGCCGGCGATCGTGCTCGGCACCGTGCCGCTCGCGGTCATCGCG
>JBQCFB010000026.1:0-7921 GCA_051959715.1 Pseudolabrys sp. | reverse complement strand
CTCAACGTGCTCACGGGCCTGGGCGAGGAATGCGGCGCGCCGCTTGCCGTGCATCCCACCGTGCGCAAATTGTCGTTCACCGGCTCGACCGCGGTCGGCAAGTCGATCATGCGCGCCGCCGCCGAGCGCATCGTGCCGGTGTCGCTCGAGCTCGGCGGAAAAAGTCCGTCCATCGTGTTCCCCGACGCGCACGAGGACTGGGTCGTCGACGGCATCGTCTCGGCCATGCGCTTCACGCGGCAGAGCCAGTCCTGCACCGCAGGCTCGCGCCTGTTTCTGCACCGCGACATCTTCGACAAGTTCCTCGACGCGCTGGTGAAGAAAGTCGAGAAGCTCAAGCTCGGCGATCCGCTCGACGAGGGAACCGACATCGGCACCGTCATCAACGAGAAGCAATTCAAGCGGGTCTGCGGTTATGTCGAGGAGGGCCTCAATCGCAAGGATGCGCGCGTGCTGATGGGCGGGCTGCCGCCCAAGGACGGCCCGCTGTCGAAAGGCTACTACACGCTGCCCACCATCTTCGCCGACGTGTCGAACGACTGGCGGCTGGCGCGCGAGGAGATCTTCGGGCCCGTGCTCGTCGCCATTCCGTGGACCGACGAGGACGACGTCATCCGCATGGCGAATGCCAGCCATTACGGTCTTGCAGCCTATGTGTGGTCGCACGACATCGGCCGCGCGCTGCGCGCCGCCCACGCGATCGAATCCGGCTGGGTGCAGATCAATCAGGGCCTCGGCCAGAGCGCCGGCCACGCCTATGGCGGCTACAAGGAGAGCGGCATCGGCCGCGAGTTCTCGCTGGAGGGCATGCTCGACAGCTACACCCAGCGCAAGAATGTCACGGTGAATTTAACGCACTAGCCGGCAACGAATCTGTAGGAACAGGAACCGCTTGCCGTAACTGGCGTTCGCTCCGTGTGAAAGCAGACGGAGCGGTTCCATGGCCCCGAAGACGATGCCTGCGCAGAAGCAGGACAAGCAGCCCGGCCGCGAGCGCTACATGGCGCCGCAGCCGGACTACGAGCCGAGATATCCCGGCGTCGGCAGGCTCAAGGGCAAGGTCGCGCTGATCACCGGCGGCGACAGCGGCATCGGCCGCGCCGTCGCCGTCGCCATGGCGCGCGAGGGCGCGCGCATCGCCATCGTCTATCTCAACGAGCACAAGGACGCGAACGCGACGCGCGATCTCGTCGTGCGCGAGGGCGGCACCGCGATCATCCTGTCGGGAGACGTCGGCGACGAGGACTTCTGCGAGGCCGCGGTCGAGGCGACGGTCGAGCAGTTCGGCCGGCTCGACATCCTCGTCAACAATGCCGGCGAGCAGCACGAGACCGACGACGTGCGCAACATCGAGGCGGGGCAGATCGAGCGCACGTTCCGCACCAACATCTTCTCGATGTTCTTCATGGTGAAGCACGCGCTGCGGCACATGCCGAAGGGCGGCACGATCATCAATACGACGTCGATCACCGCCTATCAGGGCCACAAGACGCTGATCGACTATGCGGCGACCAAGGGCGCCATCGTCACGCTGACGCGCTCGCTGTCGGAGGCTTTGTCGAAGGACGGCATCCGCGTCAACGCGGTCGCGCCGGGCCCGATCTGGACGCCGCTCATTCCGGCCTCGTTCGAGCCCGAGCGCGTCGCCCATCACGGCGCCGGCACGCCGATGCAGCGGCCCGGCCAGCCGAACGAGGTCGCGCCCTGCTACGTGTTCCTGGCGAGCGACGAGGCGTCCTACATCAGCGGGCAGGTGCTGCATCCGAACGGCGGCAACGTCGTCGGTTCCTGACGGAACCGGCCGCCGCGGCGTGGCGTTAGCCTCGACCTGTTGTCGAGGGAGACCCTGTCATGGCTGGGAAGAAGCAGACCCGCGCTGCGGCGCGGACCGATGTTTCGGACGCGATGCCCGCCGACGACCGCCGCGCCGATCCGCAGGCCACGCGGCCCGAGGAGCTGCCGGAGGTCGAGACCGGAAACATGACCGATGATCAGGTTGGCGGCGGCTCCACGCCCAAGATCGACGGCGGCAACGACCAGCATCCGATCCACGACGAGGATCAGGAAGACCGGATGCCGAGCGACTACGAGCGCGAGATCGACCGTGTCGATGCGGCAACACGCTCCGACCGCTGACGCGCGCCCCTCCGTCCGCTATCGTGGCGGCCGGAGCGCGCAGGTGAGCGACGACACCATCAGGCATGTATCGGTCCGCGGCCGCGTCCAGGGCGTCGGCTACCGCGCCTTTGTCGAACGCGAGGCGCTCGCGGCCGGCCTCGAAGGCTGGGTGCGCAATTGCCATGACGGCTCGGTCGAGGCCGTCTTCATGGGTCCGCCGGACATCGTCCTGAAGATGATCGCGTCCTGCCGGCGCGGGCCCTATGCGGCGCGCGTCGATGCGCTCGACGATCGTCCCGCCGACCAGGGCGAGATGCGGCCGCGCCGCTCCGGCGAGCGCTTTTCCGTTTTGCCGACAGCCTAACGTTTCGCCGCGACGCCGCGGAAGGTCGCCGCCAGCGTGCGCAGCGCGGCGCGCGCGCGGGCGTCACTGACGCGCGAATGCAGCACCACGGTCGAGTGCCCGAGGTCGGGGAGGCCGAGCGACGGCCCGATGTCGAGCGTGCCGGTCGGCGCGACGCGCGCGGCGAGCGGCGCGATCGCCAGTCCCGCCGTCACCGCCGCGGCGACCGCGGCGATGCCGCCGCCGGTGAAGGCCTCGATCCACGGCACGCCGGCCTTGTCGAGCGTGCGGATCGATTGCGCCCGCACGCTGCACGGCGCCGCCAGCATGGCGAGCTTGAGCTTCTCGCCCGGCCGCTGCTGGAAATCGGGCGAGGCGAACCAGCCGAACGTGTCCTCGACCAGCGGCTCGCCGCCGCGGCGGCCCTTGTCGCGACGGATGACGGCGGCGTCGAGTTCGCCCGCCTCGAAGGCGTCGGCGATGTGGCTCGATATGCCGATGCGGACGTCGAGATGCAGGCCGGCATCGACGGCGCCGACCCGCGCGATCAGCGGCGCGAGGTCGAGACCCGCGGCGTGATCCGAAAATCCGATCGTCAGCCGCCGCTCCGGCGCCTCGCCGCCGGCGAGCGCGCGGTCGTGCGCGGCCAGAAGGTCGCGCGCGCGGGCGAGGAAGGCGACGCCGTCGCCGGTCAGCTTGACCGAGCGGGGCGTGCGCTCGACCAGCCGCAGGCCGAGCCGCGCTTCCAGACGCTTGAGCTTGAGGCTGACCGCGGATTGCGTCGTGCCGTCGACCTGGGCGGCGCGGGTGAAGCTCGATAAATCGGCGACCAGCGCGAAGGCGCGCACGGCGTCGATGTCGAGGGCGGGAGCATGATTTTGCATCGTTATCATTGATATCATCAGCCATTGGGTTTCGCAATGGCTGGCCCGGCGCTAGGTTCTGCCCAACCGAATGGAGGGCTCCCATGCCGCTGATCACCGTTACCGTCTCGACCCCGCACCAGAAGGTGCTCGACAAGGCCGCGATCGCCGCCGAGGTGGCGCGCCTGTCCACCACGATCCTGCGCAAGGATCCCAAGGTCACCGCCGTCATCGTCTCGCGCGTGCCGTCCGACGACTGGTTCTGCGGCGGCAAGTCGCTGACCCAGGAATGGCTGGCGAGCTTCTGGCTCGACATCCACGTCACCGACGGCACCAACACCAAGGACGAGAAGGCCGCCTTCGTCGCCGCCGCGTTTCAGTCCATGGAGCGGCTGCTCGGCCCGCTGCACGAGGAGAGCTACGTGCACGTGCACGACGTCCGCGGCGATGCGTACGGCTATGGCGGGCTGACGCAGGAGCGGCGCTATATCGCGGCTCAGCTCGCGGCGCCGGTCGCGGCCGCCGCGGCCTGAACGCGGACCGTCGGCCCGAACAGGGCCTCGAAGGCGGTTCGCATCGCGCCATCGATCTCGGCCATCGAGACGATGTGGCCGAGGTCGGAGAGGCTGGTCACGCCGTAGCGGTTCTCGTGCACGCCGCAGGGCACGATGCCCGAAAAGTGCGACAGGTCCGGCTCGACGTTGAGCGATACGCCGTGCAGCGTCACCCAGTGGCGCACGCGGATGCCGATCGCAGCGATCTTGTCCTCGTAGCCGGCACCCTTGTCCGGCCGCCCGACCCAGACACCGACGCGGTCCTCGCGGCGCCCGCCGCGCACGTTGAAGGCGGCCAGCGTCCGGATCAGCCATTCCTCCAGCGTCGCCACGAAACGGCGCACGTCCGGATCGCGGCGCTTGAGGTCCAGCATCACATAGGCCACGCGCTGGCCGGGGCCGTGATAGGTCATCTGGCCGCCGCGGCCGGCCTCGAACACCGGAAAGCGGGCCTCGAGCACGTCGGCGCGACTGGCGCTGGTGCCGGCGGTGTAGAGCGGCGGGTGCTCGATGAGCCAGACCAGCTCCGGCGCGACGCCGGCGGCGATGGCGTCGACCCGCGCATCCATCGTGGCGAGCGCCTCGGCGTAGGGCACGGGCGTGTCCGTCACCAGCCACTCGACCGGCGCCGCGCCCTCGTGCGCGGGCAGGCCAACCGTCAAATCGTCGCGGGCATTAACCACTCGTTCACCATGCCGTGGTGACCTGCACATAGGCGCAAATCAGGCGCGCCGCCAGCAACGGGAAGCATACGTGGCCACTATCGACAAGGTCGCCGTCGACATCACGGTCGTGCTCGGCACGACCTCCATGCCGATCCACCAGGTGCTGCGGCTCGGCCGCGGCGCCATCCTCGAGCTGGAGTCCTCGGAAGACGACCCGGTGCGTATCCTGGCCAACAACCTGCCGGTGGCGGCCGGAACCGTGGTCGTGAACGGCAACCGCATCGCGGTCGAGGTCGGCGAGCTGCTGCCGCGCCCGGCCGACATGCGCTGACGCGCCGCCCCGGCGGCTGCCCCTAATCGATTGATCGGCGAGGGGGATTCCCCGTCGCTTTTTCGTGGGGTGAGGGCTTTCGGCCCTTGTCCGGCGGGTGCCCATTTGTTACACGAGCGCCGTCTTTGCAGGACGCCTCATGGGCGTCCTCCTCCCCATGCGGTCGTGGCGGAATTGGTAGACGCACTGCCTTGAGGTGGCAGCGGGGCAACCCGTGGAGGTTCGAGTCCTCTCGACCGCACCATTCCTTTCTAGCCAATATTTCCGGCTATTGGACGCCGAGTAGTCCCAGTAGCAATGGTGCAGCCGCTGGCTATTGGATTTTGCAGATGGCTCTGGTCGCTCCGCGAGCGCGTCAGGCAACTTAGGGCCTTGTCGCTCCTGCCAATTCGCGAAGACCGCCTCGCCGAAGCCGTAGCTTTAAATAGTCGTTTCATATCCCTCTGAGGGCACGCGCGGAATCGCGTCGTCATTGCGTCGCTAGTGCCATTGAGCTGCTTGTGCTGCCTGCTCGTCGCGGCCGTTTGCCACGCCGGGGCCGCCTATGGTTCGGGGCGAAGGGAGCGCGAGCGCCGGCAGGAGCCACCGAAAGGCGCCAACCGGCCACGAACTCGGCTCCCCAGGACACATCAAATCACCGTTGACTCAGGTAATACCGCCTACCACACTCATAGCGGGTAAGGGGGAGATGCATGTACCGTAGCGTCAGTGTGCTTGCGGCCGCGGTCTTAGCGGGATGCGCTAGCGGACAGCTCAATTTTAATACGTTGGACTTGGCGGGCAGCGTCGGTGATCTATACGCAAAGCAGGTGTTGTTAAACCTGTCTCGCGCCATCGACGACGCGTACGCGATGCCCTCGCAAATGGATATCTCCGGCGGCCTCGTTCAGACGAACTTCAGCATTACCCCGAATGCCACCACGCCTTTGAATCGGCAAATAGTCCGCGGCGCGGGGGATGTCCTCACGTCAACGACCCTTGCCGGTGCCACCGCATCCTTAAATATTTCTGACAGTGCGCAGCAGAACTGGTCTGTCGCTCCAGTCACTGATGCAAATTCGCTCAGGAATCTTCGAGCGCTCTATAACTACGCTGTCCGCGGCGGGAATCTAAGCGACTACACACCAGCGTTCACAGTCGACGATAAAAACGTCCGGAAATACGATCCGTTTTTCATTTCGTTCCCTCACTGCGTACGGTGTGGTCCCAAAGCTGACAGCATTAATCCGATGCTTGGCCCCGGACGATGGCTCTATTGGTCAAACGACTTTGGCAGTGCCGATGAGCACTTGCCGCCCCAAGGAGCCGACGTGATCGTATTGGGCCACTTCGGCAATCACACGCTCATGGTGTTGCGCAACGAATATAAGTACTTCGATAACTTCGTGCTGTTTACAATGCCGGTAAATGAGCCATCTTCGGGATCGAGTGATAAGGCTGCTGGAGGAAAGGGTGGCGGTCCGCGTACTCCCACGCGGCACCCATTCTCAACGCCATTCTCTGTGCCGCTTCCAAACCCGCCTCAGTGAGCGGCGGGAAGATGGCAAGCGGACAACACGGCTAGCGTCTCGCGTGGGTTATACTCAATGGCCGGGCCGTCGTCGTTTGATTACGCCGTCGCCGCCTTAAGCACCGGCTGTTTCCGCCGCCGCCGTCGCTGCATCATGACGATGATCGCCAGCAGGGCCAGCGCCGGGATCGCGAACCAGTAGCGGCTCGGGCGCTCGGCCGCGATCAGCACCGACGTCACCTCGTCGCCGGGGGCGAGGCCGTACTTGGCCGCCTCGGATCCGAACTTGACCGTCTGGATCATCACCGGGCCGGGCAGGGTCGAGAGGCCGAGGCCGGACTTCTGGAGCCGCTCCAGCCCGGTCTTGCCCTCCTTGAGCGTCAGGCGCACGAGCTTGACCACGTCCTCGCCGGCGCGCGACTGGCTCTTCACGCGGAAGCGCAGCGTGCCGTCCTCCGGTGTCTGCGCCGCCATGGTGACGAGATCGGTCGGCGGCTTGTCGATGAACGGCGCTTCGAGCCGGTCGAGCCAGAAGCCGGGACGGAACAGCGTGAAGCAGATCAAGAGCAGCGCGATGTTCTCGTACCAGCGGTTGCGCGCGATCAGCCAGTTCTGCGTCGCCGCGACGAAGCAGCCCATGGCGACGATCGAGCAGGCGACGACCAGGAACAGGTTGCCCGCGCCGCCAATGTCGATCAGCAGCAATTCGGTGTTGAAGATGAAGATGAACGGCAGGAGGCCGGTGCGGATCTCGTACCAGAAGCCCTGCAATCCGGTCTTGATCGGATCGGCGCCGGAGATCGCCGCCGCGGCGTAGGCGGCGAGGCCGACCGGCGGATGCACGTCGGCCATCAGGCCGAAGTAGAAGACGAACATGTGCACGGCGACGAGCGGCACGGCGAGATCGTTCTGCTGCGCGACCTCGACCAGCACCGGCGCCATCAAAGTCGCCACCACGACGTAGTTCGCGGTGGTCGGCATGCCGATGCCGAGCAGCAGGCAGATGAAGGCGGTGAGGATCAGCATGATCATCAGATTGCCGCCCGAGGCGGCCTCGACGATCTCGGTCATGACGAGGCCGATGCCGGTCAGCGCCACGGTGCCCACGATGATGCCGGCGCAGGCGGTGGCGATGCCGACCGAGGTCATGTTGCGCGAGGCGCCCTCGAACGAGGCGACGAGGTCGTCGATGCCTTCGCGCAGGCGCTGGCCGTAGGCCGTGTCGCCGCGGACGAAGGCGATCAGCGGCCGCTGCGTCAGCATGATGAAGATCAGGAACATCGTGCCCCAGAAGGCCGACAGGCCGGGCGAGAGTTCCTCGATCATCAGGCACCAGATCAAGACGACGACCGGCAGCAGGTAGTGGAGGCCGGTGCGCGCGGTCTCGTAGAAGTCAGGCACCTTGACGATCTTCTTGGTGACGTCGTCGACCGGCAGGTCGGGATGCTTCGCCTTCTGCCGCACGAGGCCGACATAGATGACGCACAGCGCGGTGCCGAGCACCCAGCTCGCCGCGTCGCCGAACACGACCTTGATC
>JBQCFB010000025.1:0-2042 GCA_051959715.1 Pseudolabrys sp. | reverse complement strand
GCGCAAGACCGGCACGGTCGTCGAGGTCGAGCATCCGACCCGCGGCACGTATCTCTCCGTCGGCAATCCGATCAAGTTGTCGGATTCGATCACCGAGGTGAAGCGTTCGCCGCTGCTCGGCGAGCACACCGACGAGATCCTGACCGACGTGCTCAAGCTCTCCGCCAAGGACATCGCCGAGATCAAGGGGTCCGGCGCGCTCAGCGCTCCGGAGAAGAAGGACAAGGCGGCGTAATGCTGCGTGTCCCGGATGCGGTGCGGCACGAAGTGCTGCACCGCTGATCCGGGACCGTCGCGGTGACAAGCGATTGTACGGTCCCGGTTCTGCAGCGCACCGCTTCGCGCTGCGCTGCGCCCGGGACACGCAGTCCGAGTTTAGGGAGAAGTCATTATGCGTATCGTGGTCCATGGCCAGCAGGCATTCGGCAAGGCCGTGCTGGAAGCGCTCCTGAAGCGCGGCGAGAACGTAATCGCCGTCTTCGTCGCGCCGGAAAAGCCGGGCGCCAAGGCCGACCCGCTGAAGGAAGCGGCGATCGCCGCGGGCCTCCCGGTGCACCAGCCGTCGTCCTACAAGGACCCGAAGGTGTGGGAGGAGTTCAAGGCGATGAAGCCGGACCTCCAGGTCATGGCCTTCGTCACACTGTTCGTGCCCGAGGAATTCCTCAACATTCCGACGCACGGCTCGATCCAGTATCACCCCTCGCTGCTGCCGGCCTATCGCGGCGCCTCGGCCATCAACTGGCCGATCATCAAGGGCGAGAAGGAGACGGGCCTGTCGATCTTCTGGCCCGACAACGGTCTCGATACCGGCGACGTCCTCATTCAGAAGAAGACGCCGATCTCGAACACCGACACGCTCGGCACCGTCTATTTCGATCGCCTGTTCCCGATGGGCGTCGACGCCATGATGGAGTCCGTCGATCTGGTGAAGGCCGGCAAGGCGCCGCGCATCAAGCAGGACGAAGAGAAGGCCACCTATGAAGGCCTCTGCCGCGCCGGCAACGCCAAGATCGACTGGGGCAAGCCGTGGGAGCAGATCGACCGCCTCATCCGCGGCTGCAACCCCGCGCCCGGCGCCTGGACGACGCTCAACGGTGCGACCGTGAAGGTGTTCGACGCCAAGCCGCTGCCGGCGCGCGATCCGAAAGGCATCGCGGGCAAGCTCGGCGAAGTCGTCGCGGTTGAAGCCGACGGCATCACCGTCGTCTGCGCCGACGGCCGCTTCAAGATCACGCGCGTGCAGCCCGCCGACGGCAAGAAGATCGACGCCGCCGAATGGGCCAAGTCCGCCAATCTCGCCAAGGGCGCCATTCTCTCCTGACGCTCACACCATCATGGCCGGGACACCCGGCCATGATGAACGAACTGCCGGTTCACCTCTTCATTCGATTGGATAAACCATGCCCGCTTCGCAGCATCAGAATCCCAAGTCCGACATTGAAATTTCCCAGTCGGCCACCAAGCGCCGCATCCTCGACGTCGCCAAGGACAAGCTCGGCATCGCGCCCGAGAACCTCGATCCGTACGGCCATTACAAGGCCAAGGTGTCGATGGAGTACATCAAGTCTCTCCAGTCGAAGCCGAACGGCAAGCTGATCCTGGTCACCGCGATTTCGCCGACGCCGGCGGGCGAGGGCAAGACCACGACCACGGTGGGCCTGACCGACGCGCTCAACCACATCGGCAAGAAGGCAATGTGCGCGCTGCGCGAGCCCTCGCTCGGCCCCTCCTTCGGCATGAAGGGCGGCGCGGCCGGTGGCGGCTACGCCCAGGTGATCCCGATGGAGGACATCAACCTCCACTTCACCGGCGACTTCCACGCCATCACCTCGGCGCACAACCTGCTCTCGGCGCTGATCGACAACCACATCTACTGGGGCAATTCGCTCGGGATCGACTCGCGCCGCGTCACCTGGCGCCGCGTTATGGACATGAACGACCGCGCGCTCCGCGAGATCGTCTGCTCGCTCGGCGGCGTCGCCAACGGCTATCCGCGCGAGGCCGGCTTCGACATTACCGTGGCGTCGGAAGTCATGGCGATC
>JBQCFB010000024.1:0-12741 GCA_051959715.1 Pseudolabrys sp. | reverse complement strand
GCGAAATCTTCACGCGAGGGGGCGGTAGCAGCAGCGGTGGCCATGAATTCTCCTGTGAGCGAGCGCCGGCGGGTTGGAATGACGTTCGAAAGCGCGGGCCTTCGATCCCGCAAGACCGAAAGCGGCCCCCGGGAATCCCGGAGAGCCGGCGCAAAAACCGTGCTTTTGAACGAGGGTTCGGTTCAGGCCGCCTTACGCAAAGGCGCGAGCGGGGCTTTGTCCTCCAACAACGAGGGGCGTTAGTCGCGCCCTCGGCCCGCTCGGGTGGCCTCGACGATGTCGATGGCGGCCCGGATGGGCGTCGATATAGCGAAGGCCCTCCCCACAAGCAAGGCGGATTGAAGCGCTAGGTTGAATATTCTATGATTGCTCGTCATGGCTGTTCCAAGGGGGGGAGGATCATGCCGCGCGACGAATACAAGCCCGCATTGCGGGCCGCGCTCCGCTTCAACGAAATCGGCAGCGCGTCGCCGTACCAGATTTCCTTCGCGAAAAAGGGCAATAGCGGCGGCAGTTTCGGCTTCATGCAGGGCGACCTCGCCGCCGGCCAGCCGATCGTGCACACGACGTTCCGCCAGGCGATGCAGGCGGCGGGGATGGACGCGGCGACCATCGGCAATCTCGAGCAGCGCCTGTCGCAGAAGGGCATCGGGCCGAACGTCATCACCGACGCGGAACGGAGCGCGATCGACGCCGCGCTGCAGGCAAGCAGTGCGCTGGTCGACGCCATGGATGAATCGATCCTGCAAAAGGTCTATGGCGGGCTCGACACCTGCATCGTCAGCGCCGGCGACGTCGGACGCTCGATCGCTCCGGTCGCGCAGCTCTACATCGCCATGTGGATCAACATGACCGGCCCGCCCGACAAGATTCTGATCTGCCTTCAGGGGCCCGGTGTCGGCAATCCGGTGAGCGAAACCGACATTCAGACTTATCTGCAGGTGCAGAAATATTTCGTCGAGAACCCGAAGAACTGGCCGCACATGGTCGCGTCCGCGCAGGTCGGAGCCAAACAGCTTCCGTCGCTGGTGGCCTAGCGCCCGGGTTTCCTGCGCGCCTCGACCAGGGCGATCGCGCGCCGCAGCGCACCGTCGACGTCGAGTTCCGACGTGTCGAGCAGATGCGCGTCGTCCGCCTGCTTCAGCGGCGCGGCGGCGCGGTTCATGTCGCGTGCGTCACGCGCCTTGATGTCGGCGAGCACCGCGGCTTCATCGACCGGCTTGCCGGCGCCGGTGAATTCAAGCGCGCGACGCCGCGCGCGAACCTCGGGCGCGGCGGTGACGAAGATCTTCACGTCCGCGTCCGGACAGATGACCGTGCCGATGTCGCGGCCGTCGAGCACGGCGCCGGGCGGGACGGCGGCAAAGTCTCGCTGGAAGGCGAGCAGCGCCGCACGCACCTGCGGCATCGCCGACACGATCGAGGCCGCCTCGCCGACGCCCTGCGCCTTCAGCGCCGGCTCGTCGAACCGCGCCGGATCGAGCGTCAGCGCCGCGGCGAGCGCCGCGTTCTCGTCCGCCGGCGCCTTGCCGGCGTCGAGCACCGCCTTGGCGACCGCGCGATAGAGCAGCCCGGTATCGAGATGGCGCAGGCCGTAATGCGCCGCCAGCCTCTTGCCGAGCGTGCCCTTGCCGGACGCGGCCGGACCGTCGAGCGCGATGATCATGAAAGATCCGCCCCGAGCGAGCGCATCAGTTCGACGAAGCCGGGAAAGCTGGTGGCGATGAAGGCGGAATCGTCGATGCGCACCGGCTCGTCCGATGCGAGACCCATCACCAGCGCCGACATGGCGATGCGGTGATCCATGTGCGTGGCAACTTCGCCGCCACCCTTCACCGCACCTTTGCCGTGAACGATCAGATCGTCGCCCTCGATCTCGACTGCAATGCCGTTGGCGCGCAGCATTGCCGCGGTCGCCTCCAGCCGGTCGCTCTCCTTGACCCGCAGTTCCTTGAGGCCGCGCATGCGTGTCGTGCCTTCGGCGAAGGACGCGGCCACCGCCAAGACCGGATACTCGTCGATCATCGACGGCGCGCGCTCCGGCGGCACCTCGACACCCTTGAGCTTCGACGCGACCACGCGGAGATCGGCCACCTCTTCGCCGTCGTCGCGCGCGGCAACCTTCTCGATCGTGGCGCCCATCTCGCGCAGGGTCGTGTACAGGCCCGTGCGCAGCGGATTTGTCATCACGTTCTCGAGCACGAGGTCCGATCCCGGCACGAGCAGCGCCGCGACCAGCGGGAACGCCGCCGAGGACGGATCGGCCGGCACGACGACGTTGGCCGGCTCGAGCTCGGGCTGACCCTGGAGCACGATGCGGCGGCCGTGCTCGCCGTGCGGCTTCGACACGATCTTCGCGCCGAAATGCTTGAGCATGCGCTCGGTGTGATCGCGGCTCGCCTCGGCTTCGATCACGACCGTCTCGCCCGGCGCGGCGAGGCCGGCGAGCAGCACCGCGGACTTGATCTGCGCCGACGGCACCGGCGTCTCGTATTCGATCGGGATCACATCGCGCGCGCCCTCGATGGTCATCGGCAGGCGGCCGCCTTCGGCCTCCTCGACCACCCGCGCGCCCATCCGCATGAGCGGATCGACAATGCGCCGCATCGGCCGCTTGCGCAGCGAAGCGTCGCCATCGAACGTCGCCCGGATCGGGCAGCCGGCGACGGCGCCGAGCACAAGGCGGCAGCCCGTGCCTGAATTACCGAAATCGAGCGGCTTCTCGGGCGCGGCGAAGCCGCCGACGCCGACGCCGTGGATCCGCCACAGACCGTCCTCGCCGCGGGTGAGCCGCGCGCCGAGATCGCGCATGGCCTGCGCGGTATTCAGCACGTCCTCGCCCTCGAGGAGCCCCGCAACCGTGCTCTCGCCGACGGTCATGGCCGACAGGATGAGGGCGCGCTGCGAGATCGACTTGTCGCCCGGGACGCGGGCGCGGCCCGAAAGCGGGCCGCCGCGGCGGGCGGTCAGAGGCGTCGGATTGGCTGAAGTCACGGAGGCTGTCCCAAGAAAACGGGCCCTCCTACCATGCGCCCTTGGCCGGCGTCACGGCCCGCGGAAGGGGCGCCGGCGCTATTGACAGCGCGCCTTCAACTAGCCAAGTGAAGCACCAATCCGGCCATCCCGAGGAACCCAGACCTGTGGCTAAATCCGAGCTTGGCACCAAGCGCGTCTGCCCCGACACGGGCCGTAAGTTCTACGACCTGAACAAGACGCCCGTCGTCTCCCCCTATACCGGCAAGATCGTCCCGATCGCCGCCGCGCCGGTCAGCCGCGCGCGGCCCGAGGCGGTGCGTCCCGCACAGCCCGAGGAAGTCGAGGTCGCGCCGGAGGCCGCCGAGGCCGAATTCGTGTCGCTCGAGGACGCCGAGGCCGAGCAGCAGGGCAAGAAGAAGCCCGCCGCGGCTGCTGCCGGCGCCGAGGGCGAGGCCGCTGAGGACGACGAGGTCGAGATGGACGAGAGCCTCGACGACGCCGCCTTCATCGAAGAGGAAGAGGAAGGCAGCGACGACGTCACCGACATCATCGGCGAGTCGATCGAGAAGGAAGAGGAGAGCTGAATTCCGGCGGGATCGGCCCGCGCGGCGGCAATCGAGGGTTAATCCGCTCTCAAACTTGCCTTTGCATTCCGCGCGAGAACCGATTAGTGATCCCGCTCCCAAGGTGAGGGGCCATAGCTCAGCTGGGAGAGCGCCTGCATGGCATGCAGGAGGTCGGCGGTTCGATCCCGCCTGGCTCCACCAAACTTCTCCTCGACGCGAAAGAACGAGCCGCCTCCAGGCGGCTTTTTTGTTGCGCGGTGACGGCCTCGGAACCGCCCGCGGCGTTTGACTCTGCCGGATGTCATCGTCCAGCCTCGCACCATCGTCGTCACAAGCGGGACGACGCAATAACGGACATAGGGAGTGCGCAGTGAATATTCGCGCGACGATTCTCATCGGCACAACATTTGGTCTGATGCTGTCGCCCGGCGTCGCCTTCGCCGCCGACACCGGACAGCTCCCGTGCAAGACCACCGCCGAGTGCAACGAGCAAGCCGCGAAAATTGGCGCCACAGCGCCGACCTCGACGACGGCGCACACCAGCGCCACCGATGCGCGCGAGGAGCAGTTCTACTGGGTCAACAAAATCAACAAGGCTTCGACGGTGATGCTGGTCGAGACCGGCATCTTTCCGAAGGATGTCGGGCAGCTCATCGCCAAGGGTGTCGACTACGCCATACGCCAGGCGCGCGAGCCGGGCGGCAAGCGCCCGGCCGACGTGCTGCAAATCGAGCGCATCATGACCGACCATGTCGGCGCCGAGGCTTCGGTCATTCACGCAGGCCGCAGCCGCCAGGACATGTACGCGACGTTCCGCGCCGCCACGTTGCGCAATCAGACGCTCGACTTCGCCGAAGCGCTGCTCGGTCTGCGCGCGCGGCTCCTGAAGAAAGCCGCCGACAATCTCGATACGCTGATGCCGGCCTATACCAACGGCGTTCAGGCCGTGCCGATCACCTACGGGCACTATCTGCTGGCCTACGAGGAGTCCTTCGCCCGCGACCAGAACCGCATTGCCGAGGCCTACAAGCGGCTCGACCTCAGCCCCATGGGTACCGGCGTGTTGTCGAACTCGATCTGGCCGCTCGACCGCCGGCGTCTCGCCGACCTGCTCGGATTCGACGGCGTCGTCGAGAACTCGCTCGATTCGAGCCAGGTCATTCCGTCCGACAATCAGATCGAAGCGACCGAGATCGCCAGTTCGAGCGCCATCCGCATCGGCGTCATGATGCAGGACCTGCACACGCAGTATCACCAGGTGAAGCCGTGGCTGCTGTTGCAGGAGGGCTCGACCTATACCAGCTCGTCGATGCCGCAGAAGCGCAATCCGGGCCTGATCATGCAGGCGCGCATGGCCGCGTCGGACGTTGTCGGCCTGTCGGAGGCCGTGGTTCTCCGCGCCCACAACGTGACCACCGGCATGGTCGATTACAAATTCGAGTTCAACGATCTCGGCGTGTTTCCGCGCGCGATCAAGATGGTGTCGGCGACCGACCGCGTATTCGACGCGCTCGTGGTCAACAAGCCGCGCGCGGTCGAGGAACTGGAGAGCGACTGGACCGCGACCATGAACCTCGCCGAGCTGCTGCTTCAGGCGCACAAGATTCCGTTTCGCGTCGGGCACGGCTTCGCGTCGCAGCTCGTCAGCTACGGCCGGCCGCGCGACCTGACGCCGAAGACGATCCCGTTCGACGTGGTCAAGGACCTGTTCGCGAAGACGCTCGAGCGGTTCAAGCTGCCGGCCGAACCGTTCCCGATGACCGAGGCGGAGTTCCGCGAGGTCATGTCGCCGCAATGGATCGTGACGCATACGAAGGGCGTCGGCGGGCCGCAGCCCGCCGAAGTTGCGCGCATGCTCAAGGAGGCGCAGCAGCGCCTCGACGGCGACCGCGCTTGGCTGGCCGCGCGCCGTGACCGCCTGGCGCAGGCCGACGCCGCGCTCGACAAGGCTTTCGCCGCTTTGCTGCCGGCTTCTACGGCCGAGCCGAAGTGAGCCTTCGATCCAGTGAAAGAAAAGCCGCTGCTTCGGCGGCCTTTTTTATTGCGCCGTTGCTGACAGCATCGCGGGCGCCGTCGCATGATGTGCGCGGCAGCACCGGGGAAGGACACCAATGCAAGGCAAGATCGCACTCGAGGAGCATTTCGCCATCGAGGCCACGCTCGGCGACTCGAAAGTGTTCGGCGCGCAGGTGTGGGACACGTTGGGCCCGCGCCTGATCGACATCCAGGACCTTCGCCTGAAGGAGATGGACAAGCACGGCGTCGAGATGATGATCCTGTCGCTCAACGCGCCGGCGGTGCAGGCCATTTACGATGTGAAGCGCGCGATCGCCGTCGCGAAAGAATCAAACGACGTGCTCGCCGAGGAAGTGCGCAAGCGTCCCGGCCGCTTCGCCGCCTTCGCCGCGTTGCCGATGCAGGACCCGGACGCGGCCATCGCCGAGCTCACGCGCTGCGTGAAGGAGCTCGGCTTCGTCGGCGCGCTGGTCAATGGCTTCTCGCAAGCCGGCACGCCCGACAGCGCGCTCTACTACGACCTGCCGCAGTACCGGCCGTTCTGGCGCGCCTGCGAGGCGCTCGGCGTGCCGTTCTACCTGCATCCGCGCAATCCGCTGGCGAACGCCATCCAGGCCTATGAAGGGCACAACTGGCTGCTCGGCCCGAACTGGGCGTTTCACGCCGAGACCGCGGTTCATGCCCTGCGGTTGATCGGCAGCGGGCTGTTCGACGAATGCCCGAACTTGCAGATCGTGCTCGGCCATCTCGGCGAGGGCATTCCGATCTATCTCTGGCGCATCGACGGCCGCAACGGCTGGATGAAGGAGCCGCACCGCTACGCCGCGAAGCACGGCGTCGGCCACTATTTCCGCAAGCACTTCCATCTCACGACGTCGGGCAATTTCTCGACGCCTGCGCTCGCCAATGCCGTGAGCGAGATGGGCGCCGGCCGCGTGATGTTCTCGGTCGACTGGCCGTTCGAGGACGTCGGCGAAGGCTGTGCGTGGTTCGACAAGGCCGAAATGAGCACGGCCGATCGTCAGAAGATCGGCCGCGACAACGCGATCAAGCTGTTCAAGCTGAAGCTGGGCTAGTTGTCTTTCTTCTTCGTCTTCATCGCCAGCTTGGACCAGATCGGCTCGTCCGAACCGTTGCCCCAGGCGATCGGGCGGTAGAACGAGTGGATGCCGAAGCGCACCAGCTTGTGCATCTCGCGCACCCAGTTCGGATGCACATAGAGCGCGTGGTAGTGCGTCGCGGTGCCGACGGCCGGCTCGTAGAGCTTGCCGGCGAGCGTTTCCTTGGCGATGCGGTTGGCGCGCGCCCAGGCGCCGCGCTCGTTGATGGTCTTGCGCTTGCCGTCGCAGGCGAAGGTGAACTGGCAGGCGAGGTGCCGGTCGGCGTTCTGGTAGATCACGCCGCAGACGTCTTCCGGATAGAAGCCCGAGAACACGCGGTTCATCACCACCTGCGCGACCGCGACCTGGCCCTTGTAGGGCTGGTCACGCGCCTCGAAGTAGACCGCGTTGGCGAGGCAGCGCTCGGCCCGCGCCAGCGACTTGCCGTCGAGATGCAGGCGCTCGATCGGCGACGGCGGCGGTACGCCCGGCGCCGGCGGCGGCAGCATGGCGAACGTCTGCGGCAGCGCGATCGACGGCGTGTCGAGCATGGTCGGCGCGCCGTCGCGCGAGATCGCGGACGCGTCGATGCTGGCGAGTTGGATCGGCGGACGATCGACGGCGATCGGCGCGGGCTTGCGCGCGACTTCCGATTCGGCCGGCGAGGTCATCGCGGTCTCGACAGCGTCCTGGCTGCGAACGGCGGCGAGTTGCTCGACCGGTGAATCGGTGAGCTTGCGGATCATCGCGGTGACCGACTGCGGGCGCGTCGTGTCCTTGGCGAAGGTCTCGGCCGGGATCGGAATGGCGATGAAGGCGGTCGCGACCTCGTCGCGGCGGCCGAAAGAGAAATTCTGCAGGCCGTCGCGCAGCGACGCCATCACCACACTGCGGTCGTGCACGAACTCGGCGGCGGCTTCGACCGCGCGCACATTCATCAGATCGAGCGCGCTGATCGACAGCGCGGCGATTGCGAACACGATGCAGATGCGCTTGGCGGCGACGAAGACCTTTTCTTCGATGGTCAGGTCGGACGCGTCAAAATCGATACTGCGTGTCAGCACTGGTGGCCCCCGCTCGCGGACGAAATTCGTCGGTCGATGCGGTGCGATACTAGGGCCGGTACTTGGCTAGTGGACCACCTTTAAGAAATTTTTGACCAAAGAAGGCAAACGTAGATGCTTAATTTACCAAGATAATTCCAATTTTAGCGAACGCCTTAACCGTTCACGCGAACCGATAGCGCGCGACTGCGCTTTCGTCCCACGTCAGTCCCGCGCCCGGAACGTCCGCAATGTGCGCGTGACCGTCGGCGATCCTGACCGGTTCCTGCAGGACGACGTTCGCCCAGTCCATGTATTCGAGGTAATGGCAGGTCGGCGTGACCGCGAGCAGGTGCGCGCTGACCTCCGGGAACAAATGCGACGACATCGGCAGCTTGCGCGCGCCGGCGAGGATCGCCGCCTCGCGCCAGCCCGACACGCCGCCGATGCGCTCGAGATCGGGCATCACGTAATCCGCGGCATTGGCGTCAAGTGCGGCCTGCATGCCGAACGGCAGGGAGAAGTTCTCGCCGATCTGGACCGGCGTATGCAGCGCGCGGCACAGTGCGGCGGCGCCGGCATAGTCGTCGTGACGGATCGGCTCCTCGAGCCAGTAGATGCCCTCGCCGTCGAGAGCGCCGCCGCGCACGAGCGCCTCGTCGAGCGAGAGCGCTTGGTTGTAGTCGACCATCAGGATCTTGTCGTCGCCGATGCGCTTGCGCACCGCGCGCACGGCGGCGATGTCCTCGTCGAGCGTGGCGTATCCGAGGCGCAGCTTCACGGCGGAGAAGCCCATGCCGAGAAGCGTCTCGGCCTCCGCGGCAAGCGCGCCGAGATCGCCGGTCAGGCCGAGACCGCAACTGTTGTAGGCGGGTATGGGCCGCGGCTCGCCGCCGAGCAGGCGCACGAGCGGCTTGTCCGCGGCGATCGCCAGCGCGTCCCACAGCGCCGTGTCGAAGCCGGCGAGCGCCATGCGGACGATGCCCTGCACACCCATCAGCGCGAAGCGCCGCATGATCTTCGCGCCCATCTCGTCCGGGTCGGCGCGCTCGCCTTTGGTCAGTGCATCGATCTCGCGCACGATGGCCGCGATGCCGGGCGCCGAGGCCTTCACGTAGCCGAAGACGTAGCCACGCCCGGTGACGCCCTCCTCCGTCTCGACATCGACGAGAACCAGGGGCACCTGCCGCAAGGCGGCCTTGCTGGTGCCGAGCACGAAATTGAGGGGCACTTCGACGGCGCGGGCCCGGACGGAGCGCAGGGTCAGCTTGGGCAACGGCGGCAGGCTCGGCATGTCGTTTTCCCCGGCGGAAAGGGCACAAAACCCCTGTTCTTGAAGACTTAACCCGCCCCGCCCATATTAGGAACCGGCGGGCCGCACGACGCGGTCAGCCCGGGGCGCCACACGGGCCCCACGTCAAAGTCGCTTTCAGCGAGGGCTTTGAGCACCGATGACACGAGTTCCGACACTGTCCAGCCCATTCCTGCTTGGCTTCGACGAGATCGAGCGCATCCTCGACCGCGTCAGCAAGGGCTCAGACGGGTATCCGCCCTACAACATCGAGCGGATGCCGCGCGACGCGCAGAACCCGGAGCGGCTCCGGATCACGCTGGCGGTCGCCGGCTTCACCCGTGACCAGCTCGACGTCTCCATCGAGGAGAGCCAGCTGGTGATCCGCGGCCGGCAGCAGGACGACAAGACCCGCCAGTTCCTCCACCGCGGTATCGCCGCGCGCCAATTCCAGCGCACCTTCGTGCTGGCGGACGGCATGGAGGTACTTGGTGCCGACCTGCGTAACGGGCTGCTGTCGATCGATCTGGTCCGGCCGCAGCCGGAACGGATTGTGAAGTCGATTGCGATCAATGCCGAGGAATGACGGACTCGTGAGGAAGGACTCGACCGTGTCACGCGTTCATTCAGAGAAGGAGTCGAGGGCCATGACCAACGACAAAAACGCCGAACCGAATGGAACTCACCCTGCGGTCACGCAGGAGGCGCTGGCGCATATGGGCGATGGCCGTCTCGCCTACGTGCGGCAGATTCGTTCCGAGAAATTCGCCGAGATTTTCCCGCAGGCGCCGCAGATCGAACCTGGCGTCGACCTGTTCGCGCTCTATGCAGCCGACGGCACGCCGATCATGCTGACCGACACGCGCGAAGCCGCGGTCGCCAATGCGTGGAGCCAGGAGCTCGAGCCGGTCAGCGTGCACTGATCGCGCGTTCTCTCTCTGGCAGATATTCCAGTTGTCATCACCGGGCCGGCGCGAAGCGCCGCGGCCCGGTGATCTCGTTTAGGGGAGGCATTGCGCTGCCCTCCTAAACGAGATGGCCGGGCAAAAGGGCGTTCACGCCGTCTTCGACGGGCTATGCCCGACCATGACGCTTGAATGCAATTCAATCAATTGGACTAAGCGGCGGTGCTCGCCGGCGGCATTGCCAGAACGGCAAACAGCGCATCGGCATCGCGCGAGTCGCGCAGCTTGCGCGCGATTTCCGGATCGCGCAGCAGGCGGGCGACGCGCGCCAGCGCCTTGAGATGATCGGCACCGGCCGCTTCCGGCGCGAGCAGCAGAAAGATCAAATCGACCGGCTGGCCGTCGAGCGCCTCGAAGTCGATGCCGCGCTCGAGGCGAGCGAACAGGCCGAACAGACGTCCGAGTTTCGGCAACTTGCCGTGCGGAATGGCGACGCCATTGCCGACGCCGGTCGAGCCGAGCTTCTCGCGCTGCATCAGGATTTCAAAGATCGAACGCTCGCTCTGGCCGGTCAGCTCCGCCGCGCGCGACGCGAGTTCCTGCAACGCCTGCTTCTTGCCGTTCACCTTGAGCGCCGGAAGAACGGCGTTCGGAGCAATGAGGTCGGTGAGCGTCATGGACATGTCCGATGAGCGTTATGGGCCGGCGTCGAATGGTGAGGGGGGTTCTGAAGGCGGCGGACCATAAGGAGGGCGACCCCCGGCGTCAATGGGCGGTTTGGGCCGGATAATTGCGGATTCCCGGCATTGTCAGGGGCCGCGGCGGGCCTGGCTGTCCTTGCGGCGGCGCTTGTAGCGCCGCAGCCGCTTTTCGATGCGCAGCGCCGCCTGATCGGCGCTTTCATAGGCATCGGGCGCCTGCCCCTCGGCCTCGATCGAAGCGCCGGAATCGAGATGCAGGACGCATTCGGTGCGAAATCCGAAACCGTCCTTCCCGACCGTGGCGAAACCCGAATAGCCGCCCCGGAAATATTTTGCAGTCGCTTCGTCGACCCGTCCGCTGATCCGTTCTTGCAGCGCCATTCCGACGCTGATGTTTTTTCCGGAAACCCGCAACGGCATGCGATTTCCTCCTTCTTACCTGCGGCGTGCGAAACCGCGTCCGCTCAGTCTAGGGGGCCGCGAAGTCCGGCGGAAGCTATTCGTGCGCACGACCGCGAAGCTCGTGCGTTCCCAAAGCCTTGTGAAGGGGAAAAGTTCCAGCATGCGCGGCGCAGTGCCGCATGCGGATTATGCCAGGGCCGCCTGCTTCTCGCGGCGGCGCTGCACAGACGACGGTATGCGCATCGCTTCGCGGTATTTCGCGACAGTGCGGCGAGCAATGTCGACGCCGGCGGATTTGAGCTTTTCGACGATGGTATCGTCGGAGAGAATGTCTTCGGCCGTCTCGCCGTCGATGAGCTGGCGGATGCGGTGACGCACGGCTTCGGCCGAATGCGCCTCTCCGCCGTCGGCCGCCGCGATCGCCGACGTGAAGAAATATTTCAATTCGAAGATGCCGCGGCTCGTCGCCATGTATTTGTTCGCGGTGACGCGTGACACCGTCGACTCGTGCATGCTGATGGCGTCGGCCACCGTTTTCAGGTTCAGCGGCCGCAGGTGCTGGACGCCGTGCGCGAAGAAGCCGTCCTGCTGGCGCACGATCTCGCTCGATACTTTCAGGATGGTCTTGGCGCGCTGATCGAGCGCGCGCACGAGCCATGTCGCGGTCTGCAGGCAATCGGCGATGTAGGTCTTGTCCTTGTCGTTCTTCGTCGTCTTCGACACCTGCGAATAATAGCGCTGGTTGATGAGCACTTTCGGCAGCGTGTCGGAATTCAGCTCGACCTGCCACGTGCCGTCGGGCGCGGCGCGCACCATGACGTCTGGCACGATCGGCTGCACCGAGGTCGAGCCGAAAGCGAGACCGGGTTTCGGATTGAGCGCGCGGATCTCGCCGATCATGTCGGCGAGGTCCTCGTCGTCGACGCCGCACACGCGGCGCAGGGCCGCGAGGTCGCGCTTGGCCAGCAGTTCGAGATGCGCGAGCAGGATCTGCATTGCCGGATCGAGCCGGTCGCGCTCGCGCAGCTGGATCGCCAGGCATTCGGTAAGATTGCGCGCGCAGACGCCGAGCGGATCGAAGGCCTGCAGGATGGCGAGCACCGCCTCGACCTCTGCCAACGGCGCGCCGAGCTTTTCGGCGACCGTCTCGAGATCACCGGCGAGGTAACCGGCCTCGTCGACCATGTCGATCAGGTATTGCCCGATCATGCGCCGGACCGGATCGGCGATCGCCAGCGCCATCTGCTCGGCCAGATGCGAGGCAAGCGTCGTCTCGGAGGAAACATAGGCTTCGAGATTGTTGTCGCCCTCGCCGCCACCCGCGCCGACGCCGGACCATTCGGAATAGGCCGGCTGCGGAGCCTCGGGCTGCGCGGACTGGCGCGGCGCATCGTCCGGGAAGACGTTCTCGAGCTCGGTGCCGAGCCCCTGCTCCATGGCGCTGCGGCTGGTCTCGAGCTCCTCGCCGGTCCAGTCCGACGGGCTCGGCTCGTCGCGCGCTTCCGGCGCGGGCTCGGGCTCGGCCACGGGGCCGTCATCGTCCGCGCCGCGCTCGAGCAGCGGATTGCGCTCGAGCTCGCCCTCGACATATTGCGCCAGATCGAGACTGGAGAGCTGCAGCAGCTTGATGGCCTGCATCAGCTGCGGCGTCATCACCAGACCCTGGGTCTGGCGAAACTCCAGTCGTTGCGACAAAGCCATTCGGTTTCCCGGCCGAAACTGGTCTGATTCTTGCTTCGGT
>JBQCFB010000023.1:0-8728 GCA_051959715.1 Pseudolabrys sp. | reverse complement strand
ATGCGCGGCGGGCAGCCGTCGACCACGCAGCCGATCGCCGCCCCGTGGCTCTCGCCGAAGCTGGTGAACCGGAACAGATGGCCGAAGGTGTTGAAGGACATGGGTTTCCGCCGCTTGCGCAGGTTGGTAGCCCGCGCCGCGACGGGGGTCAAATCAAGGCGTCAGCGCCGGCGGGCATGCGCGGCGACGGCCACGCCAAAGGCCTGAAACAGCGTGCGGTTGATCGGGTTTTTCTGCGGATCGACCTCGGCATGCCACTGCACGCCCAGGGCAAAACCCGGCGCGTCGGCGACACGGATCGCCTCGATCGTGTCGTCCTCCGCCACCCCCTCGACGACGATCCGCTTGCCGGGCTTGAGGATGCCCTGCCCGTGCAGCGAGTTCACGCGGATGGTCTCGGCGCCGAGCAGCCTGGCGAACACGCCGCCCGGCGTCAGGCGCACATCGTGGCGGTCGCCATAGACGACCTCGAGGTCGGGATGAATCTCGCCGTTCGGCAGCCGCGGCATGCGGTGGTTCATGCGGCCCGGAAGCTCCCTGATCTCCGGATGCAGCGAGCCGCCGAAGGCGACGTTCACTTCCTGGAAGCCGCGGCAGACGCCGAACAGCGGCACGCCGCGTTCGACGCACACTTTCACGAGCGCCAGCGCGAGCGCGTCGCGGCGCCGGTCGTAGGGCTCGTAACTCGGATGCTCGTCGACGCCGAAATGCTCCGGATGCACGTTGGCGCGCGCTCCGGTCAGCAACACGCCGTCGACGGCGTCGAGCAGCGCGTCGATGTCGGTCAGCGCCGGGTCTCCGGCGAAGATCAGCGGCAGCGCGCCGACGACATCGTGCACCGCCATCAGATTGCGGTCGCCGACGCGCTGCGCCGGGAACCGGTTCTCGACGATGTGCGCGCTGCCAATGATGCCGACGACGGGCCTCTTCATCGCTCGACCCTTACTTCCCTTTTCGCAGATCCGCGAAGGCGTCGTAGAGACGCGCCAGCGCGTCCTCGAGGATCGGCCGCGGCGTCGCGAAATTGAAGCGCAGCCAGTTGTCGCCGCCCGGGCCGAACTGCGGGCCAGGGCTTGCATAGATGCGCGCGCGTTTGGCGACGCGGTCCGCTACGTCGGCCGCTGCAAGGCCGGTGCCCGAGAAATCGACCCAGCCGAGATAGGTCGCGTCGAGCCGCATCGAACGCGCGCCCGGCGCCGCCGCCTCGATCCGAGCATCGAGCATGTCGCGGTTCTTCGCGAGATAGGGCAGCAGCGCGTCGAGCCAGGCCTCCCCTGTCCGCCACGCCGCTTCGGTCGCGACCATGCCGAACAGATTGTACGAGGAGAGCCCGCTCGCCGCGATCCGGGCATCGAGCTTGCGCTTCAGCGCGGCGTTCGAGGTGACGCAGGCGCCGACATGCGCGCCGGCGAGATTGAACGTCTTGGTCGCGGCATAACAAGAGATCAGCCGGTCGGCGATCTCTGGCGCGGCCGTCATGGTCGGCGTATGCGTCGCACCCTTGAAGACGAGGTCGCAGTGGATCTCGTCGGACACCAGGATCAGGTCGTGCTCGGCGCAGAAAGTCGCTAGTGCACGAATGTCCTCGACCGGCCACACCGTGCCGCCCGGATTGTGCGGGCTGCAAAAGAACACGACCTTCGTCTTCGGCGTCAGCTTGCTGCGCAGCGCATCGAGATCCATGGCGTAATGGCCCTGGGTCTCGACCAGCTGCGCGTCGAGGATGCGCCGCTCGTTGGCGACGATGATCCTGCGGAACGCATGGTAGGCCGGCGGAAAGACGACGACCTCGTCGCCGGGCACGGTCACGGCCTGAAGGATGAGACCGAGGCCCGACACGATTCCCGGCGTCGGAGAGACCCAGTCAGGCTGAACCTTGAGGCCGTGGCGACGCGCGAGCCAATCAGTCAACGCCGTCGCCCATGTGCCGGTATCGGCATAGTAGCCGTGCGCGGCGCGCTGAACTTCGTCAGCCAGCGCGGCCGTCACGCCGGGGGGCGCGGCAAAGTCCATGTCCGCAACCCACATCGGGATCGCGTCCGGCGCGGTGATGCCGGACAGCTTGGCCATGTTGTCCCACTTCGCCGAATGGGTGCCGCGGCGCGCAATGACGCGGTCGAAATCGAACATGGCGGACAGCTCCTGGATTGCGGTCGGGCGGATCGGTCTCAAGCGTAGCGTGTCAGTTTATCGCCTTCGAACACGTAGACCACGCCCTGGGCGATGTCGACGAGCGGCGCGGCGGCAGGCTTGGCGATGCCGAGAATGGCCATGAGGCCGCGGCAAGTGCCGCCGTGAGCCACGGCGACGACGTCTCCGGGCAGGCCCTCGTACCAGATACGCATGCGCGCCGCGACCATCTCGTAGCTCTCGCCCTGCGGCGGCACGAAGCGCCACTTGTCGTGCTCGCGCGCGGCGATGCGCTGCGGGTCGCTGTAGTGCAATTGCGCGATGGTCATGCCCTCCCAGTCGCCGAAAGCGAGCTCGGCGAGCTGGTCGTCGGTGCGGTAGCCGTCGCGGGGAAGGCCCATCGCCTCACGTGCGAGCGCCATGGTCTCGGTGGCGCGCAGGAGCGGGCTCGACACGAATTCGAGGCTGGAAGGATCGCGGCCGTCGCGTGCAAAGAGGTCGCGCAGGATGCCGCCGCAATAGGTGGCCTGCCCGCGCCCGCGCGCGTTCAGCGGAATGTCGCGGCGGCCTTGCAGGCGGCCGGCGACGTTCCAGTCGGTTTCGCCGTGACGGAGATAGAAGACGGTCGGGCGCGGCATTTAAGTCAGTGACCGTCCCGATGCGAGTGGCGTCAGCCGCCGTTATTGTCCTTGCCGACGGCGATGTCCGGCGCATCGGGATGCTTCATGCCGACGACATGGTAGCCGGCATCGACGTGATGCACCTCGCCGGTGACGCCGCTCGACATATCGGACAGGAGATAGACACCTGTCTTGCCGACGTCCTCGAGCGTGATATTGCGGCGGAGCGGCGTGTTGTACTCGTTCCACTTGAGGATGTAGCGGAAGTCGCCGATGCCGGACGCGGCCAGCGTCTTCAGCGGGCCGGCGGAGATGGCGTTGACGCGGATGTTCTTCTCGCCGAGGTCGGCCGCCATGTAGCGGACCGAACATTCGAGCGCCGCCTTGGCCAGGCCCATGACGTTGTAATGCGGCATCCACTTCTCGGCGCCGTAATAGGTCAGCGTCAGCATCGAGCCGCCATTCGTCATCAGCTTCTCGGCGCGCTGGGCGATCGCCGTGAACGAATAGCAACTGATCACCATCGTCTTGGTGAAGTTGTCTTCCGTCGTGTCGACGTAGCGGCCATCGAGCTGGTCCTTGTCGGAGAAAGCGATGGCGTGCAGCACGAAATCGAGCGAGCCCCAGGCCGACTGCACGGCCGCAAAAACATTGTCGAGGGACTTTGGATCGGTGACGTCACAATGGCCGACCACCAGCCCGTCGACCTCCTCCGCCAGGGGCTCTACCCGCTTCTTGAGCGCATCGCCCTGGTAGGTGAAGGCGAGATCGGCGCCATGCTCGCGACACGCGCGGGCGATGCCCCAGGCGATCGAACGGTTGTTCGCCACCCCCATGATGAGGCCACGCTTGCCGCGCATCAGACCCGAGCTTTCCGCCATTCCTCTCCCCGTTTCGCCCCCGTGAGTTGAGGCGCATCCCTATGGCATAGGGGGGCAGTGCCATCAAGCAAACGGAGACCCGCAGTTGCGCCTAGCATGAATTCAATTCCGAATTCGGGAATATGTCGAGAATTCGCGGGTTTATTCGGGCAGGACGTGCGAAGTTCCGATGCAACTGGATGGTTAAGGGGGCTGCGTGGCGACGTTTCGGCAAGCAGTGGAGGCGACCATTCCGGCGCTCCGGCGGTACGCGAGGGCACTCACCCGCGACGCCGATCTCGCCGACGACCTGGTGCAGGACACGCTGGTGCGTGCGCTGCGCTCCGAGCACCTGTTCCACGGCGGCGACGTCAGGAGCTGGCTCTACACGATCCTGACGAACCTCAACCGCAACCGGCTGAGGTCGCTGGCGCGGCGGCCGCTGCTGTCGCCGATCGAGGAAAACGACGCGCCCGATCTGGCGGGGCCGGAAGCCGGCGGCCGCGACATCGAGCGGGCGCTCGCCACGCTCGTCGACGAGCAGCGCGACGCGCTGCTCCTGGTGGTTCTCGAAGGCCTCACCTACCGCGAGGTCGCGGAGGTGCAGGGCGTGCCGATCGGCACCGTGATGTCGCGTCTCGCGCGTGCGCGTGTGCAGGTCAAATCCTATCTCGACGGCGAGCGCCCGGCGCTTCGCCGCGTGAAATGAGCAAGGTGCAGCGATGAACGAGCCCAATTCACCCGTGCACGACGACGAGCTCCACGCCTTCGTCGATGGCGAGTTGCCGGCAGACCGGCGCGAAGCGGTCGCGGCCTGGCTTGCGGAAAATCCCGACCAGGCGGCGATGGTCGCGGCCTGGCAGGCGCAGGCGGAATCGATCCGCGCCCGCTACGGCGCGGTCGCCGACGAGCCGGTTCCGGCGCGCTTCAATCTCGACGCGCTCATGCGCGAGGGCGGCGCGCGGCGCGGGCCGTGGCGGACATGGGCGGCGGCGGCCGTGATCGCCGCCTTCATGGTCGGCGGCGGCACCGGCTGGATGGCGCGCGGCGCGACCGCGGCGGCGCCGTCGAGCAGCGGCTCGATCACCGCCGACGCGCTCGAGGCGCACCAGCTCTACGTCGTCGAAGTCCGGCATCCGGTCGAGGTGCCCGGCAACGAGCGCGACCACATGACGGCGTGGCTGTCGAAGCGGCTCGGATACGCGCAGCAGATTCCGGATTTGCAGACGCTCGGCCTCAAGCTCATCGGCGGCCGGCTGCTGCCGGGACCGACCGGCGCGGCGGCGATGTACATGTACGAGGGCGCGTCGGGCGAGCGCTTCACGCTCTACTGCGCCAAGACGACGACGCCGGAAAGCGCGCTGCGCTTCCGCGAAGGCGCCGGCGACCGCTTCGCGGCCGTCACCTGGGTCAGCGACAAGGCAGCTTACGTCGTGTCGGGCCCGGCCGAGCGCGCCCGCCTCGAGCAGGTCAGCAAGGCGATCTACGATCAGGTCGACAAGGGCGGCTGGAAGAAGTCGTGAGCGGTTTGCTCGGCCGCTGACGCGCCGCCATCTCAACTGGCATCACCGGGCCGACGCGCAGCGCCGTGACCCGGTGATCTCGCTTCTGGGCGCAGTGCCCACATTAGCGAGATGGCCGGGACAAGCCCGGCCATGACCAGAAAAAGATGCGGGTGGCTCGCTGTCGCTCACTCCAAATCGCCGCGCGGATCGTAGGGCTTCTTGTCGCGCCAGCTCTGCATCAGTGCAGCGAGTTCGTCGTCCTTGCCCTCTGGCAACATGATGCGCACCGTGGCGAGCAGGTCGCCGGTTGCGCCCTTGGCTTTCAGCCCCTTGCCCTTGAGACGGAACGTCCGGCCTGAATTGGTGCCGGATGGAATGGCAAGCTCGACTGCGCCGTCGAGCGTCGGCACGCGGACCTTGCCGCCGAGCACCGCCTCGTAAAGCGTAATCGGCAGTTCGAGGCGCAGGTCGGCGCCGTCCGGCTTGAACAGCGGATGGGGCGCGACGTTCACGGTGATGAGCGCATCGCCGAACTTGCCGTTATTGCCGGGCCATCCCTGCCCCTTGAGACGGATCTGCTGGCCGTCGGCAATGCCGGCGGGAATCTTGACCTCGATCTCCTTGCCGGTCGGCAGCGAGACACGCGCCTTCGTGCCCTTGGCGGCATCGCCGAGGCTGACGGTGAGCGTGGCGTGCAGGTCCTGCCCACTGGCCGGCGTGCCGAAATCCTCCGGCTCGAAGGCGGAGCGGCCCGAGCTGCGCGTACGCGCGCCGGCGCCCTGCCCCGCACCGGCGCCGCCGAACATGCCGCGCAGGAGGTCCTCGAAGCCGCCGCCGAAACCGCCGCCACCGCCACCACCGCCGCCGCGTTGGAAGCCGTCGGGGCCGAACGAGAAGCTCTCGAAATGCGAACCGCCAGGGCCGTGCGCGCCGGCGTCGGGACGGCCGCCGCCGAAGCCCTCGAAGCCGCCGGTGAAGCGCGGCTTGCCCTCGGCGTCGATCTCGCCACGGTCGAAGGCCTTGCGCTTGTCGGCGTCGCCGACGATCTCGTAGGCCGCGTTCAGCTCCGCAAAGCGGCTCGCGGCCTTCGGATCGGCTTTGTTGGCGTCCGGGTGCAGCTTCTTGGCGAGCTTGCGGAAAGCGCTTTTGACCTCCGCCTCGCTCGCGGTCTTCGTCACCCCCAGAACCTGATAGGGGTCGCGCATCGTCCCTCGCTCTCCGTGGATTTGAAGCCCCAAATGCCGGCATTGCCGGCGATTCTCTCGTCTTAATGTGGGGTTCCGGGCGCTCCGATGCAACGCGCCTTCGTTGCGACGGGCGCAGGCGCGCCAGCGTGCCGGGTCAGGAGCGCTTCCAGGGCTTCATGGCCCGGACCTGCCAGGCGCCTTTGTCCTGACAGGCCTCGCCCTGCATCCAGGACTGCACGCGATCGCTGACATAGCTGGCGAGGAAGTCGCGGCAGGTCTGGCCGTCCTGGGTATAGGCCGAGGCGATCGGGGTCACGGTGCCGCGGGCGCCGGTGCGGGGGTTCTCCCAGTCCAGGCTGGCGTCCTTCTCGCCGCGCCGGAGCACCTCGCTGGCCGCCGCCTTGGCATAGGCGAGGTCGTGCTCGGGCGGCAGGGTCTCAGCGGTCTTCGGGGCGGCGGAGATCGAGCCGGTCGGCGTGGAATCACCGAAAAAGGATTCGAGCTGATAGGACATGCTGCAGCCGCCGCTGCCGAGCGCGACCGCCAGCAATGCGCCGAGCGCCGCCCCGCGCCGTAGGCGCAGGCTCAAGCATCCACTATAAGGACGCCGGCGGCGGCGATGGAACTCCGCGGTCACTACAGAACGCTCCGAACCATGTCCGAGACGTCCTCGATGAAACACCCTAGTTGGTTAACGAGTGGTGATTTCACTGCCGCCGATGATCCATTTGCGCTGTTTGACGCATGGCTCGAGGAGGCGTCCGCCTCGGAACCGCGCGACCCGACGGCCATGACGCTCGCCACGGTCGATGGCGACGGCCTGCCCAATGCCCGGATGGTGCTTCTGAAGGGCGCCGATGCGCGGGGCTTCGTGTTCTTCACGAACATGGGCAGCCAAAAAGGGCGGGAGTTGGACGCCCACCCGAAAGCGGCGCTCGTGTTCCATTGGAAGTCGCTCAACAAGCAGGTGCGCGTGCGCGGCGCCGTCGAGCACGTCACCGACGAGGAGGCCGACGCCTATTTCGCGACGCGCGCCAAGCAGGCGCAGATCGGCGCGTGGGCGAGCCAGCAGTCGCGCCCGCTCGAAAGCCGCCTCGCCTTCGAGAAGGCGATCGCCATCTATGCGGCGAAGTACGCGCTCGGCACCGTGCCGCGCCCGCCCTACTGGTCCGGCTATCGCATCGTGCCGAGCGTGATG
Organism: Pseudolabrys sp.; assembly: GCA_051959715.1. Taxonomy (GTDB): domain Bacteria; phylum Pseudomonadota; class Alphaproteobacteria; order Rhizobiales; family Xanthobacteraceae; genus Pseudolabrys. Next base: position 1,228 of record JBQCFB010000023.1, on the reverse strand, counting down.
GAGTTCTGGCAGGACCGGCCGTTCCGTCTGCACGACCGCATCGACTTCCGCCGCGCCGATGCGAGCGCGCCATGGGTCAAGACGCGGCTCTATCCTTGAGATAGCATCGCGCCGTAACGCCCTTTAAGGACACCGATGCCCAATTCGCAGTCGAACCAGCCCCGCCGCACGCTCCTGCTCACCGGTGCAAGCCGCGGCATCGGCCACGCGACGGTGAAGCGCTTCTCCGCCGCCGGCTGGCGCGTCATCACCTGCTCGCGGCATCCGTTTCCAGAGAACTGCCCGTGGGACGCGGGCCCTGAAGACCACATTCAGGTCGATCTCGCCGACGAGGGCAACACGCGCGAGGCGATCGCCGAGATCAAGCGCCGGCTCGACACGCACGAGCTGCACGCGCTGGTCAACAATGCGGCGATCTCGCCCAAGGCCGAGGGCGGCAAGCGGCTCGGGTCGCTCGACACGGCGACCGAGGTGTGGCGGCAGGTGTTCCGCGTCAATTTCTTTGCGCCGATCATGCTCGCGCGCGGCCTCGTCGACGAATTGAAGGCGGCAAAGGGCGCAGTGGTGAACGTCACCTCGATCGCCGGCTCCCGTGTGCACCCCTTCGCGGGCGCGGCCTATGCGACGTCGAAGGCGGCGCTCGCTTCGCTGACGCGCGAGATGGCCTCCGACTTCGGCCGCCTCGGCATCCGCGTCAACGCCATCGCGCCGGGCGAGATCGACACGGCGATCCTATCGCCGGGCACGGAGAAGATCGTCGAGCAGATCCCGATGCAGCGCCTCGGCACGCCGGACGAGGTCGCCAAGATCATCTACGTGCTGTGCACGGAAACGTCGTCATACGTGAACGGCGCCGAGATCCACATCAACGGCGGCCAGCACGTCTAGCGGCTTAGAGCCACTTCTTCCACTTGAACCACATGTAGGGAAGCACCGCGGCAAGGATCATGATAGCGATTGCCAGAGGATAACCGTATTCGAAGTCCAATTCCGGCATGTGCTTGAAGTTCATGCCGTAGATCGACGCCACCAGCGTCGGCGGCATCAAGACCACCGCCGCGACCGAGAAGATCTTGATGATCGCGTTCTGCTGGATGTTGACGACGCCGAGCATGGCGTCGAGCAGGAACGTCACCTTGTTCGAGATGTAGCTCGCGTGGTCGGTGAGCGAGATCACGTCGCGCTGCATCGACTGCACCTGCGTGCGCATGTCCTTCGCCCACTTCAT
>JBQCFB010000022.1:0-2377 GCA_051959715.1 Pseudolabrys sp. | reverse complement strand
AGGCGCGGCGTGAAGGCCTCCGCGATGAGCGCCGCCTGCGGCCCGTACTGGATGTCGTGCGGGATCAGCGACAGCACAATGGCGATGAACACCGCCGACGGCAGGGCCGTATCGACCATGCCGAAATAGAGGAAGCCGAACAGGCCGGTCGCGACCACGCCGATCAGGTACATGGTCTTGCGGCCGATGCGATCAGAGATGTGTCCCGACAGCGGAATGGTGACGAAGGAGACGAGCGAGCCGACCAGCACTGCCACGAGGATCAGGTCGCGCGACATCTTCAGCGTGCCGGTCGCATAGGCGAAGATGAAGGCGGTGAAAATGTAGAACGGCGCCTGCTCGGACATGCGCGCAAAGGCCGAGAGGATGATCTCCTTCGGATGCTTGCGCCACACTTCGATGACCGGCGTCTTCTCGGTCCTCTCGCTTTCAAGAAGTTTCTGGAAGACCGGCGTCTCGAGAATGCCGAGCCTGATCCACAGGCCGACGCCGACCAGCACGATCGACAGCGCGAAGGGCAGACGCCAGCCCCAGGTCTGGAATTGGTCGCCCGCGATCCAGCTGAACAGCAGCACGGCGAGATTGGCGAGGAACAGGCCGCACGGCACGCCGAATTGCGGCCACGACGCCATAAGGCCGCGCTCGTTGTGATGGCGCGACCATTCCATCGCCAGCAGCACCGAACCGCCCCACTCGCCGCCGACGCCGATGCCCTGGATCATGCGCAGCACGGTCAGGATCACCGCCCCCCAGATGCCGATCGATGCGTAGGTCGGCACGAAGGCGATCAGGAAGGTGGCGAGCCCCATGCACAGCAGCGTCGCGATGAGCGTCGCCTTGCGGCCGATGCGGTCGCCGTAGTGTCCGAAGATCGCCGCGCCGATGGGCCGGCCGATGAAGCCGATGAAATAGGTGCCGAAGGCGGCCAGCGTCGCCGTCAGCGCGTCCTCATGCGGAAAGAACAGCTTGCCGAAGATCAGGCCGGCGGCGGTGCCGTAGAGGAAGAAGTCGTACCACTCGATGGCCGTGCCGATGGTCGAGGCGACCACCGCGCGGCGCAATTGCGCGTCGTGCTCGGACTGCGACAATGGTGTTGCGATTGCGGTCGGGGACATGGGCGCCTCCTCGGGCGAGCCGGCGCAGGCGTCTTTTAAGGCCTGCGTCCGAACCTGAAACCGGAAGCCGGGCCTTGAAGTTCCACCCGCCCTCGCGATGGCGGCGAACAGGCCTGTTTCGGTATCCGAAACGGGCCGCGAATTCCGGCAAAGGGGCCGCGGCAACCGCTACGACTTGGGATGACCTTTCCCGCCGAGCGAGCGACAGCCATGCAGCCATCCGTTCAGTCCGCAGACCAGGCCCGCAAGGAGGACGTCGCCGCCCTCCTCGTCGGCGCCGTCGACCTGCATTGCCACAGCGGCCCGGCGGCCATGCCGCGCATCCTCGACCATCACGAGGCGCTGATGGACTGCGCCGCGGCGCGCTTCCGCGCGCTGGTCTACAAGGACCATTTTTACCTCGGCACGGCGCACGCGATCCTGCTGGAGAAGCTGTTTCCCGAAACCGGCGTGCGGCTGTTCTCCGGCATCGCGCTCAACAACGCCTCCGGCGGCATCAACCCGCATGCGGTGGATCACGCCGCCAAGTTCGGCGCCAAGATCGTGTGGATGCCGACGCTCTCGGCCGAGAACCACATCGCGCAGGCCGCGGGGCAGGCCAAGACCTTTCCCAAGACCTCGAAGAAGATGCTCGATCCGATCGGCCTCTCCGCTTTGGACGCCAATGGCAAGCTGAGCGATGCGTCGAAACAGGTGCTCGACCTGATCGCCGAAAGTGACATCATCCTCGCCGGCGGCCATCTGCCCGCCTCCGAACTCCTGATCCTGTTCGACGAAGCCGGCCGCCGCGGCGTCAAGAAGATGATCGTCAACCATCCGACCTACATCGTCGGCTGCACCGACGACGACATTCGCGGGCTCGTCACGCTCGGCGCCTACATGGAGCATTCGATCTGCATGTTCGTCGAGGGCCGCTCGAAGAAATACGGCCCGGACAAGCTCGCGCACCTGATCGAGGTCGCCGGCGTCGACCGCACGCTCCTGTGCTCCGACCTCGGCCTCGTCGGCTCGCCGCGGCCGGTCGACGGCTACCGCGAGATCGTGTCGACGCTGCTCGACCTGAAAATGCCGGCCTCACACACCCCAACCCTTATACGCACGACCGCCGGGGGCCTGCTAAATGTGTTTGCGCGGGCGCCGCCTAACTGACGCTACCAAAAACGAACGCGGCCGGATCAACCGGCCCGACACATCAGGGAGGATCCAATGCGCTTTTCGCGCCGACTTTGCATGTTCGCCGGCCTGGCGGCCGCCGCCGCGGC
>JBQCFB010000021.1:0-6879 GCA_051959715.1 Pseudolabrys sp. | reverse complement strand
GGTCGTGTCCTGGATGTCGTACGCCGCGTCGACGCTGCACCCGGCACGCGCGCGTGGCCCCGAGCGCGCCAAGGCGATCTTCGCCGCCGCCGACCGGCGGCTCGGCGAGAGCGAATGGGCGGCCGGGCGGTATTCGATCGCAGACATCCACCTGTTCCGGATCTTCTGGCGCTTCCACGGCGCGGCGAAGCCGGCGCCGGAAGAGTTTCCGAACCTCACCGCGCATTACGCGCGCATGATGGCGCGCGACGCGGTCAGGCGCGCGATCGCGGCGGAAACCGCCGCCGGCTACGAGCTGCCGGCCTGAGCGCGCGCACCGGTTGTCCCGGCCGCGAGTGCGGGATTTCTGCGGCGGCGTGTACACTCGGGATCGCGAATGATTCGTGGTCCGGAAGAAGTATGTCCATCGATTCTCCCGTCGCAGACGATCTCATCGACGTCCCGCAACAAGTCCGCTCGCCGCTCGCCTCCGGTGTTTCGTTCGGCCCGTTGCGCGGCGTCTCCCCTCTCCTGTTCGTCATCGCGATCCTGGTCGTCGGCGCCGGCGTCGGCACGGCGATCACGACCGGCGCGAATCTCGCCCTGTCGCTGCTCGTCGGCTACGCCGCATTCGCCGCCACGGTCGCCATGCTGCGCGGCGCGGCGCCGGCGGCAGACGCGAAGACGATCGACGTGACCGCGACGACACCCGGCACAATCGATGCGCAGACGACCACCGCGGCCTGGAAGCTGGTGTCGACCTTCACCGTCTCCGACGCGTCGCGCCTGCTGTGCAATGTCGAGCCTGGCGCGGCGGCGACGCAGGAGTCGATCGCCTGGGGCCGTGCGCTCATCGATGCGGTCAAGGCCGGCGACCTCGCCATCGCGGCGAAGACCGATGCCACGCCGGGATCGGTGGAGCGCGAACGCGAGAACCCGCACTACATGACCGAGGTGACGCGCGAGGCGCTGCGGTCATGGGCCGATCAGAAGGGCGCGGTGCCGGACTTCCTGCGGCCCTGATCGATCGTCACGCGCGCCATTCGCTCGGCGAGCGGCCCGAAAATTTCTTGAACGCCCGGCTGAAGGCGGCTTCGGAGTCGTAGCCGACCTCCTGCGCCACCGCCGAGACCTTGACGCCGCGTTCGCCGAGGCGGCGCGCCGCAAGCTGCATGCGCCAGCGCGTCAGGTACTGGATCGGCGGATAGCCCATCACCTGCGTGAACCGGCCGACGAGGCCGGACCGCGACGCGCCCGCCTCTTCCGCCAGCGCCTCGAGCGTCCACGCCCGCGCCGGCTGCGCATGCATGAGCGAAAGCGCACGCCCGACCAGCGGATCGCGCAGGCCCGACAGCCAGCCGGCATTCTCGCCGCTCAGGTGGTCCATGTGCGTGCGGATCGCCTCGATGAACATCAGCTCGGACAGTTTGTTGAGGATGCTCTGCGCGCCGGCGCGCCGGTCGCCGCTCTCGGCCGATATCAGGCGCAGGAAATGTTCGAGCACGGAGTCCGTCGCCGCCGACGTGCCGCGGCCGATGCGCATGAAGCGCGGCAGTGATTCAAGCAGCGGATTGAACGGGCGCACGTCGCAGGTGAAGAAGCCGCACATGAGCCGCGCCTCCGACGCGCCGTCGCTGCCCGTGCGAATTCTGTAGGGCAATTCGCTCTCGTCCTTCGGCCGGCGGTGGCCGTCGAGATCGGGCTGCGCGCGCATGCCGGGCGCGCTCGAGACGACGTGCGGCTCGCCGTGCGGGATGACGGCGATGTCGCCTTCCTGAAGCCGGACCGGCTCGAACGGTGCGCCGTCGACGATCGTGATCCAGCACGAGCCGCGCGTGAGCACGTGATACTCGATCGCGTGCTGCGCACCGGGCCTGATGGAATCGGCGATCTTGGCCGACGGCGGCGCCTCCGCGACCCACGGCGATGTCGCCGTGACGTCGAAGAACACCGAGCCGGTCAGCCGCACCGCCGACAGGACTTCCGAAAGCACGTCGGCCGTCATGGCCCTGAGCCTCGAATGGGATCTGGAAATTCCGAACGGCGCGGACCTAGCACGGCGCCGCCGGAATTGCGCTCGGACCATAACAAGTTTGGACGCCCGAGCAAGAAATCCGGCCGCGCGGTCATTCGACCGGCATGCGCGCGACGGTAGCACACGGTCTCACAAGCGCGGCCTTGAACGACAGGCCCGCGCGCAGCATTTGGAGATCGACAGAATGAACACCACCGAAATCATCGCGTGCCGTCCGGCCGCGCCCGCGCCCGACCTCAAGGCGATCAAGAGCAAGCAGCAGGTGACGTGGTCGTCCGGCGACTACGCGGTCGTCGGCACGACGCTGCAGATCGTCGGCGAGCAGCTCGCCGAAGCGATGGATCTGCATGCCGGCGAGAAGGTGCTCGACATCGCCGCCGGCAACGGCAACGCCACGCTCGCCGCGGCGCGGCGCTGGTGCGAGGTCACGTCGACCGATTACGTCGAGGCGCTCCTCGCCCGCGGCAAGATGCGCGCCGATGCGGACGGACTCAAGGTGAGCTTCCAGCAGGCCGACGCCGAGGCCCTGCCCTTCGCCGACGCCTCCTTCGACGCCGTAATGTCCACCTTCGGCGCGATGTTCAGCCCGGACCAGGGCAGCACAGCGAGCGAGATGCTGCGCGTGTGCCGGCCGGGCGGCCGCATCGGCCTCGCCAATTGGACTCCGGACGGCTTCATCGGCCAGATGTTCAAGACCATCGGCAAGCACCTGCCGCCGCCGGCCGGCGTCAAATCGCCGGCGCTGTGGGGCACGTGGGAGTGGATCGAGAAGGCCTTCCGCGCCGACGCCTCCGCGCTCGTCGCCGAGCCGCGCAACTTCGTCTTCCGCTACCGGACGCCGGAGCACTTCCTCGACGTCTTCCGCCGCTATTACGGCCCGAGGCTCAAGGCTTTCGAGGCGCTGGACACGCGCGGCCGCGCCGCGCTGTCGCGCGACATCGTCGACCTGATCGGCACGTTCAATCGCGCCGCCGACGGAACGATGGTCGTGCCGGGCGAATATCTCGAAGTCGTCGTGACCCGGCGCTGAAGGAGCCGGCAATGCCCGTCTACGTCATTGCGGATATCAAGATCGCCGACAATGCGTGGATCCCGGACTACGCCGCGGCGGTGCACGACATCGTGCACCGCCATGGCGGCCGGTATCTCTCGCGCAGCGGCAACATCACGACGCTCGAAGGCCGGCCGCTCGACACCGACCTGATCGCGCTGATCGAGTTTCCATCAGCCGACGCGGTGAAGGCCTTCGCCACCGACCCGCTGTACGCACCGTTCGCCGCGGCGCGGCGCATGGGCAGCGACAGCCGCCTTCAGGTGATCGACGGCACCGACCTCGCCGGCACGATCAGCTACCTGCCGAAAGGCTGACCGTCACCCGCGCCGCCGGCCACGCTGCGCGTCGCCGCTTCTCCCAACAATTGAAAGTCCGTCCCATGAAACGCTTCGTCATCGAACGTCACATCCCCGGCGTCGGCCGTCTCAACGCGGCCCAGTACAAGGAGCTCGCTGCGACATCGAACGCGGCCGTCGCGAAGCTCGCGGGCCAGGTGCAGTGGATGCACTCGCACATCGCCGCCGACAACACGTTCTGCGTCTATCTCGGCCCGAGCGAGGACCTGGTCCGCGAGCACTCGCGGCTCGCAGGCTTCCCGATCACGCGCGTGAACGAGATCGTCACCGTCATCGACCCTATGACGGCGTTTACCTGAGATGAAAGGAGGCGCGCGAAGCGGCTGGAGCGGGTGAAGGGAATCGAACCCTCGTCATCAGCTTGGAAGGCTGTTGCTCTACCATTGAGCTACACCCGCGGTGCCGAGTTCGTCTTAGCAAAAAGCCCGCCTTCGCTGAAGCTATGGCGGGCAACCTTCGCGTTCGACACTGGCCTGCCAACCGGAGCGCGGAAGGCGCGAAGGTTGGTGGGAGAGGTAGGACTCGAACCTACGAAGGCATAGCCAGCGGATTTACAGTCCGCCCCCTTTGCCGCTCGGGACACTCTCCCATACCCGCCGCACAGCGTTGACCGCTCGAAGAAAACGGAACCGACGCTGTCGGGATATGGGGCGCTTTATGGTCAGCCGACCCGACGAAGTCAATGGAGGCCTGTTCGCTTCGGCGCAGATCGCGTAAGGCACGGGACAGCCGCGAAGAGCGCCCGCGCCGGGCGCAAGAACCAGAGTAATTCCATGCCGTCACGACCGCCGCCTCCCCGGTCCCGCTCCGGCGCCAAGCCGGGCGCTACCCGCGAGCAGGTCGAGCGCCGCGACCGGTTTACCCGCGCCCGCCGCGAGAGCCTGCGGCCGGCCGAGGCCGACGGCCCGGCGATCCTCTATGGCTGGCACACCGTGACGGCGGCCCTGCGCAATCCCGCGCGCCAACTGCGCAAATTCCTCGCGACGGAGAACGCGGCGCGGCGGCTTGCGGAAGACGGCATCACGCCGGCAGTCGCGCCCGAGGTCGTGCGCCCGTCCGCGATCGACGACCGGCTCCTCCCCGACGCCGTGCACCAGGGACTGTACCTCGAGACCGATCCGCTGCCGTCACCAGCGATCGCCGACCTGCCCGCGCGCGGCATCGTGCTGGTGCTCGACCAGATCACCGATCCGCACAATGTCGGGGCCATCTTCCGTTCGGCCGCGGCATTCGCGGCGACGGCGCTCGTCACCACCGAACGCCACAGTCCCGACGCCGCCGGCGCGCTCGCAAAGGCCGCCTCCGGCGCGATCGAGCTGGTGCCGCTGGTGACCGTGCAGAACCTTGCGCGTGCGCTCACCGAGCTGCGCGAGCGCGGCTTCCTGCTGGTCGGCCTCGACAGCGAGGGCGAAGCCGACCTCGCCGACCTGGCTTTGCGCGCGCCGGTCGCGCTCGTCCTCGGTGCGGAGGGCAAGGGCCTGCGCCAGCTCACCCGCGAGACCTGCGACAAGCTCGCGCGCATCGACGTGCCGGGCGCCATCAAGAGCCTGAACGTGTCGAACGCGGCGGCGCTGTCGCTTTACGTCGCCAGCCGCGCGCTGGGCAAAGCCTGAAAACGAAAACGGCGGGCCCCCCAGCCCGCCGCTCGCCCCGCTAGCTTGCGAAGAACTCTATTCGGCTTCGGCCTTGACGTCGGCGCCACGCTTGCCCTTGCGGAACAGGCGGATGCTCATGCGGTCCGGCCCGAGGATCGTCACCTCCGCTTCGGCGCGGATGACGCGCTTCTCGCCTTTGCCCTTGGGCGCGCGATCGAGCTTCATCTCGGTCTCGACCTTCACCGTGCGCTGGCGCGGCGGCGGAGGCGGCGCGCTCTCGACACGTCCGTCGTCGTCGACATAGTGGCGGCGCTCGATGACGCGCGGCGGATCGTCGACCACGCGCTGATGCTCGATCACCACCGGCTTGTCGCGGACGATCTTCGTCGTGTTGACGACCTCGTGCTTGACCTTGCCGGCATGACGGCGGCGAAGCTCTTCGATCAGCGCCGGATCGTTGTGCGTCATGCGCCGCGCGGCGCGCGGCTCGGCCTTGCGCGGCGCCGCAGCCGGCGGCGTTTCGCAGGCGTGGCCGCAGCTCACGTAAGGATAGGAGCGCGTCTGCGCCGGGCGCTTGATGACGTAGGTGCCGGGCGCGACCTCGATCGCATAGGGCTGGCCGGGCTGCACGGCGTAAGGATAAAGCGGCGCCGGCTGCGCCGAGGCGTATTGCGCCTGCGCGGCGGCAGGCGCGAGCACGGCGGCAAGCGCGATCAGAGCGAGGGAACGCATCGTCGTCATTTCAGCGGCGGCTCCGTCTGCGGCGCCGGCCGGCCGTCGAAGTCGCGGTAGCGGCCGCGCGGCTCCTCGACGACAAAGGCGGACGACGTCGTCCATGTGCGGGAAAAGGTTTCGGCCGGATCGCCGGCCTCGCCGCGCGCTGACATGTCCTCGTCGCGGCCCGCGATCGGCTGCTCGCCGGTGGCGGGGAAATAATGGCGATGACGCCACGGCGCGAGCCAATAGGCGCGCACGACGACGCCCGGCTGATAATCGTAGATCACGATCGGACCGGAACGGCGGCCGTAGGCCGAGTAGTGCAGACCAACATTGCGGTCGGCCGGCACGCGCGGCAGATCGGCCGCGCAGGCGGATGCGATTCCGGCAAAGCCGGCGCAGAGACCGATGATGTGTGCAAACACGCGCATGCGCTGTCACTCCACGCGACAACGCGCACTGTATACGAATGCTTTACCCTGCCGACTTCATTCGCCGGGTAACATTAATCGGCGCGCGGCGCGCGACGCGGCATGCGCTCGACGGTGCCGGGTGGCGCAGGCGAGCGCATTGCGCTACCAATTTCACGACGCTCCTGAGGGTTAATGCGCGACATGCCGAACCGCCGTACTCCCCTGCCGCCGATCGCCGCGCCCGCCGAGAAGCCGCGCGGCACCTTCCGCCAGCGCTACGACGAACTCGAGGCGCGCCGCACCGAACTCGTGGCGCGGCTGCGCGCGCTCGGCGACGGCGCACAGCGCCACCCCGGTTACAAGCGGGCGCTGAAGCTGCTCAACGACACGTTTCGCAAGTCGAAACTGGCGCAGCGTCTCGCCGTGCTTCAGGCCGCGGCCTGGCTGATCGACATTCTCGAGAAGCTGTCGGCGACGCTTTGAGTGCCGCATAAACGGCGCATAAAACATTGATCTAGGTCAAATGGTTAGATCAACACATCAGACCTTAGTCTAAGACTTTCGGCTTAAGACTCGAGGCCGATAGATGGCGCTCCTGCAGGGCGGATAATTTTACCGCGGGGACGGCATTCGGCGTGGTGAAAGCAAGTCAGGCGACATTCGCCACCACCCGTCCTCAGGAAATGACAACACCTGTCAACTCTGGGGAAGCGCCCATGTCTACGACAAC
>JBQCFB010000020.1:0-17898 GCA_051959715.1 Pseudolabrys sp. | reverse complement strand
CGCGGGCGCAGCCAACAGGCTCAGGTGATCGGTGCACTTCGACAGGAGCCGGTCGACGAAGCCGCCGTCAATGCGGTCGGGCGAAAAGACTGCGTCGGCGATGCCCTGCGGCGGATCCTGGTTGTAATCGAGACCGGCGGTCCCGAACGGCAGGTCGAGATCGGCGACGACCGAGTCGACGCCGAAGTCGCCGCCGATGGCGTAGGCGATGTTGTGCGCGATGGTCGAGGCGCCGACGCCGCCCTTGGCGCCGACCACGGCGACGATGCGGCCGACGGGCTTGGCGTCCGGAGCCGAATACAGGCCGCAGATCGAGCGCACGACGTCGAGCGTGCCGACCGGCGAGATCATGTAATCGGAGACGCCGCGGCGGGTGAGCTCACGGTACAGCGTCACATCGTTGATGCGGCCGATGACGACGACGCGCGTGCCGGCGTCACAGACCTCGGCAAGCTGGTCGAGCCCGCCGAGGATTTCCTCGGCGCGCGTGTCGGCCTCGATGATGATGACGTTCGGCGTGGCCGACGAGCGGTAGGCCTCGATGGCGGCGGCGATGCCGCCCATCTGGATCTTGACGTGCGCCTTGGTGAGCCGGCGGTCCTCGCCGGCCGCCTGGACGGCAGCGGCGGTTTCCACCGTCTCGCAGAAGGCCTGCACCGACACCCGCGGCGCGGGCGCGATATGTTCGTCGGCCGCGGGAGGTTCCGCGGCGGCGGGTTCGCCCTGGTCTTCGGCGGCGGCGGTCTGAAAAGCGTTTCTGATCATTTTCCGAGATCGCTGATCTTGCCCTTGTCGTAATCGGGATACGCGCCGGACGGGTTGCCTCCGGTGCGCCATTTCTCGATCGCCACGGAGCGGCGCGGCTCATAGCTCGGCGTCTCGCCGCGCGGCTGCACGAGGTCGGCCGGATTGGCGACCATGGCCGCGAGGTTGCGCTGCGTGGCGCAGCCGAGGTTCCAGTACGGATTGTTGCTGAAGTCGTCGCCGTCGGCCGACGGGCCGAGATCCTTCGGCCACACGCCGCACGGGCCGGCATCGGCCATCAGCTTCGAATAGCGCAGCTTGATGCTCGCCAGCGCGGCGGGCGCGGGCCGGTAGCCCCGGACGTACACGGCCTTCGCCGGCACGCCGGAGGCGGCGAGCATCGAATGCACCTCGCGCATCGAGTCGGCCGCGGCGCGCGCCGAAGGACCCGCCTGCGGAACGTCGATGATCACGCCGCTCGTACCCTCATGCCGCCATTGCTGGGCGAAGGAGAGCACGTCGGCGCGCTGCGCCGGAGTGAGGCCGCCACGATTGCGGCCGACGAAGATTTCGACTGCACGGTCGCCCTCACGCAGCGTGATCGGATGCCGCTCGCGATAGTCGGTCGGGTAGGAAGCCTGCGCTTCCGCGGTATGCTGATTGCAGCCGGCGAGCAGCGCCGCGAACGTCATGAGCACCGCGGCTCTCACCGCGCCGCGGGCGACGATCGTTTTTCGTGTCAGTGTCATGCGTGATCGTCTCCGCCGCTCAATCGAGGATGAAACCGACTTTGCCGTGATAGCTGCCCGCCGGCTTCGGCTCGGTCTTGCCGCTGCCGTTGCCGTTGGCGCCGTAGATCTTGTTGAAGCGGCCGAGCAGGGTGGTCGCCGGGTCGCTGGCGTCGACGTAGCCGTCGTCCGGCCGCGACAAGTCCTTCTGCGCCACCGCGCGCACGATATAGGGCGTTACCAGCACCATGAGTTCGGACTGATGGTTGATGAAGTCGCGGCTCTTGAACAGCGCGCCCAGAACCGGCACCTGCATCAGGCCGGGGATGCCGTCGATCGACTGCTGGCTCTGCTGCTGGATCATGCCGGCCATGGCGAGCGAGCCTCCGGACGGAATCTCGACCACGGTGTCGGCGCGGCGGGTGCGGATCGACGGGATCGTCAGCGAGTCGCTGGAGCCCGGCACCGTCATGGTCATCGAATTCTGGTTCGACAGGTCCGACACTTCGGTCATGACCTTGAGGCTGATGCGGCCCTCGCTCAGCACGACCGGCGTGAACATCAGCGAGACGCCGAATTTCTTGAATTCGACCTGTGCCTGACAGACCGGCGGCGACTTGGTGGTGTCGCACGACAGGCCGTTCGGGATCGGGAATTCGCCGCCCGCCATGAAGCTCGCGGTCTCGCCGGAGATTGCGGTCAGGTTCGGCTCGGCGAGCGTGCGGATGACGCCGGCGCGCTCCATCGCGCGCAGCGTCGACGTCACGGAGGGGGCGCCGAGCGCGTTCAGCGCGGACTTGCCGACCAGCGCGGAGCTCGACAGCGGCTGGCCGGTCGCCGAGAACGGGTTCGTGGTGTTGAAGTTCACGACCGCCGTGCCGTAGTTCAGGCTGGTCGAGAGGTCCATGCCGAGCTGCTTGATGACGTCGCGGGAGACTTCCGCCACCGTCACCTTCAGCATCACCTGGTCGCGACCGCGCACGGTCACGCCGTTGACGACCGCGTCCGGGCTGCCGACGAGCTTGGCGGCGATTTCGAAGGCCTGCTGCGCCTCGGCCGGGCTCGTCGCCGTGCCGGTGAGCATGACGGACTTGTCGCCGACACCCTCGATATGGATGTCTGCGTCCGGCATTGCCTGCTTGAGCGCCGCGCGCACCCCGTTCAGATCGCGCGTTACGGCGATATCGAAGCCGGCGATTTGCCGGCCCTGCGCGTCGAAGAAGAAGATATTTGTCTGGCCGACCTTCACGCCGATCATGTAGACGCGGCGCGCGGTGCGGACGACGGCGTTGGCGATGGTCGGATCGGCGACTAGGACGTCCTTGATGTCGGTCGGCAGGTCAATGGCAACCGATTTGCCGATCCCGAGCGGGATGAAGCGCGAGGTCGCCTCGCTGGCGGCCACCTGGATGACCGGGACGCGCGCATCGGCGGCCATCGTCGCCGTCTGGACGAGACTTGTGGCGGCGAGAAGCGCCGCGAGTGAGACGGTGCGGATCAGCGAACCGGTCGTCATGTCTGTCTCATCTCCTCGCGTATCACCGGCCCGAATTGGTGCCGACGCCGAAACGCACGACGTTGACGCCGCCGCGCGGCGCGCTGCCGTCGTCGTCGGGCTTGTCATTCTTGGATGCGTCGGCGATCGAGCGCAGCGCCAGTGCAAGCGTGCCAACGCGTTGCGCCAATGCCAGCGTTTCCGCCTGGCTCGACGTCAGCTCGAGCGTCGCGGTCTTGCCGACGACGACCTTCTGGCCGCCCTTCTCCTCGATGTTCTGGTCGATCGCGAGCACGCGCACATTGGCGAGTACGGTCTCGCTGGTTTGCCCGTCGCTGCCCTTGTCGTTCGTCTTCTTGGTCAGGATGACGTCGACATGGTCGTTCGGCAGGATGAAGCCGCCGGCGCCCGTCTCCGGGGAAATCTGCGTCGACACGGCGCGCATGCCTGACGGCAGGATCGCCGCCATGAAGCCCGAACCCTTGGCGTCGACGAGTTTGGCCTGGCGGATCGGCTCGCCGAGCACGAAGGGCGCGCGCGCCACCTGGCCCGTGAGGTCCTGGATCGCGTTCGGACGTTCGTTCTTGCGGATGAAATTGCCCGTGGCGGCGCTCGTCGGCCAGGATTGCCATTCGAGCTCGCCGGCAGAAAGCGGCGTGCCCATGCCGATGTCTGATTTGGCGACGAGAATGTCGACGGTCTGCGGCTGAGCCGCTACCGGCTTGACCTCCGCCGGCTTTTCCGATCGCCCGGCGAGCATGGCGGCAACGCCGCCGGCTCCGAGAGCGATCACGAGAACGACAAGACGCGCGGCTTTCATACGCTCAACTCTCAAGCTCACGAGGCGGCCAACATGGCCGGCACTTCACAAAGCGGCCGACGCAGCCGCCCATCGCACGTGGCGACGCGACGCGCCGCGTGCAGGATTTCAGCAGGTAATGGTCAAGGTATGGTTAAGCAGCGGTATCTAAATCGAGTTAATGACTTCTTGCCGCCGCTGCGTCGTCAGATCCCGAGCGTCGTCATCCAGCCCGTGTGCGGATAGACGGTGAGCGCCGCCGCCGCCAACGCAATGCCGTAGGGCACGCCTCCGGCCTGGTCGTGCAGACGCTGGATCCACTCCTGTTTCGCCAACGCCTGCGGCAGTGGCAGCTTGCGGAATTGCAGCAGCAGCAGGGTCAGCGCGCCGCCGAACAGCGACGCATAGATCATGTAGTCGAGCAGATAATCGAAGCCGAACCAGAGCGCGGTTGCCGCCGCAAGTTTGGCGTCGCCGCCACCGATCCAGCCGCGCGTGAACAGGATGAAGGACGCGACCAGCACGAGCACCGCGGCGGCGAGATGCATGCCGATCACGGGCAGAGCGAGTCCGCTGGCGACGGCGAGAATCACGAAGCCGCCAGCCAGCGCGAGCGACAGACGGTTCGAGATCGTCATCGTGAACAGGTCGCTCGACGCCGCGAACGCCATCAGCGCCGGAAACAGCAGCAGTCTGATCGCGTCGGTGAGCATGTGTGTCCTCCGCGGCTTCGATCCCGCAGGATTCGAGCTTTACCGCGCCAGGCTTTACCTTTCGTAAACCGCCGGTCGACTCCTGCGCGGCGTCATTTCAGTTGCGTCGAAATGCCCGAGAATTTGGTGTTGAGCGTGCTGCCGAGTCCGCTGACGACGGCGATGATCGCCACCGCAATGCCGGCGGCGATCAGGCTGTACTCAATCGCGGTCGCGCCCGAGCGGTCCTTGAGAAAGCGCAGGGCCGGTGACGTCATGTCTTAACGAATCCTTAATGGCGGCATGCCTGCCGCGGCCGACTGTCGCGGCAGACCGGGGTCTCATTCCGGCAACGCGTCAGCCCGGCCGTCGGCGTGGGCGAGGCGCCGCCGCTGGTTAAGAATTGCTTAACGCGATGGGCCGGTCCCTGGATGGTGCGGATTCCGCGCGGCGATTTCACCCGCCCTTAACCGCGGTGGATCGATACCAGTTCGCAGGCGCATACACGGAATTCGCAAAGCCATGCTGCTGGAACTGTTCGGCGTCATCGAAGTCGCCGGCCAAACCGTCCTCAAGATCCTGCCGATCACCATCATCCTCGGCATCGTGTTTGCGGTGCTGACGCACTGGTCGGCCTGCAACCCCGGCGGCCCGTGGTGGCGCAAGCGCGAGATCGTCACCGACATCACCTACTGGTTCATGATCCCGCTCGGCGCGCGCTTCGTGCGCATCGGCCTGCTGATTGTCGGCGCCGCGCTGTTCTTCAATATTCACGGCGCACAGCCGCTGATGGACTTCTACGAGAACGGCCACGGGCCGCTGTCGCGCCTGCCGTTGTGGCTCCAGGCGATCATCTTCCTCGTGTCCTCGGACTTCCTGATGTACTGGAATCACCGCATTTTCCACGGCAGCAGCCTTTGGAAGTATCATGCGGTCCACCATTCCTCGGAAGAGCTCGACTGGATCTCGGCGGCGCGCTTCCACCCGATCAACCTGTTCCTCGGCAGCGTGGCGGTCGACGTGATTCTGCTGCTCATCGGCATTTCGCCCAACGTGATGCTGTGGATCGGCCCCTTCACCACGGCGCATTCCGCCTTCGTGCACGCCAACCTGAAATGGGATCTCGGCCCCTTCAAATACGTGCTGGCGAGCCCGGTGTTTCACCGCTGGCATCACACGCCGCTCGAGAAGGGCGGCAACAAGAACTTCGCCAGCACCTTCCCGGTTCTCGATCTCCTGTTCGGCACTTGGTACATGCCCAAGAACGAGCTGCCGGACGCCTATGGCATCGACGACCACGAATTCCCCGGCGGCTTCGGGGCGCAGATGGTCTACCCGTTCCGGAAGTGAGCCGGGCCGGGCAGGGTCGCGACAAGTCTTTGCATTTCGTTCACTTCTTTGCAGTCAAATCGACCGTGGCGGGATGACTGCTCCCGCAGGCCACGTGTTCGCGTTCGTGTAGCGTATCGGAGAGTGCGATGTCGGCCGTGTATTGGCCCAGGTCCTGCCGCCGCCTGCGGTTCGCGGCGGCTTTCGCGCTGGCGCTCGGCGCCGCTTGTCCGGCTTTGGCCGACACCGTCGACGTCAATGTCGACCAGGCGCGCATCATGCGCCTGCCAGACGGCGTCGCCACCATCGTAATCGGCAACCCCCTGATCGCCGACGCCACGTTGCAGCCGGGCGGGATTCTCGTGCTGACCGGCAAGGGTTACGGCAACACCAACCTGATGGCGCTCGATCGCTCCGGCCGCGTGGTGCTGACCCACAATATCGAGGTGGTCGCGCCAAAGAGCGCCGATCTCGTCGTCGTCTACCGCGGCATGGAGCGCGAGTCCTATAGCTGCGCGCCGGTCTGCGAGCGGCGCATCATGTTGGGCGACTCGGTCCCCTATTTCAACAACACCCTGACGCAGAGCGGCGTGCGCAACCGCGAAGCTGCGACGTCCTCCAAGTGATCGCGGTTAACGCGCGCTGAACGCGTGCGCGTGAAATCGCGGCATCGATACAACGGAATTCAAAGTTCCGGCTGGTAAAACCTGCCGGTCTCACCGTTCGAGCGCATTTCAATGTCCAACTCGCCGCGCAGCCGGATCGTCCGCCGCACCTTCGCCCTGCGGGCGGTGCGCACCCTGCGCCGTTTTGTGCACAAGCAGGACGGCGCGACCGCCATCGAATTCTCGATGGTCGCGTTGCCGTTCCTGGCGCTGATATTCGCCATTATTGAATCGGCGCTCGTCTTCTACGCTGGCCAGACCCTCGAAGCCGCTGTCGCGGATTCCGCGCGCCTCATCATGACCGGCCAGGCACAGAACGCGAACTACACCGCGGATCAGTTCAAGACTCAGGTTTGCAACCGTATTGCCGGCTTGTTCGACTGCGCCAGCGGCGTCTATGTCGACGTGAAGACCTATACGACCTTCGGCTCCATCAGTTCGGCGCAGCCGGTGACGAACAACCAGTTCGATTCGACGAAGATCGGTTACGCGCTCGGCGGCCCCGGCTGCATCCAAGTGGTCTCGCTCTATTATAAGTGGCCGATCTACGTGTCGTTGCTCGGCGACAATCTTTCCAACCTGAGTGGCAATTACCGGCTGCTGGCGGCGTCGGCCGTCTTCAAGAACGAGCCCTATTCGACCACGGGTGGCTGCTGATGCTGCGCGCCATTGCACGGATGCTTCGCTTCACCCGCGATCGGCGCGGCGTCTCCGCTGTCGAGTTCGCGCTGGTCGCGCCGATGATGATCACACTCTACTTCGGCTGCGTCGAAGTGTCCGACGGCGTCGCGGTCGACCGCAAGGTCAGCCTTACCTCGGCTGCGCTCGCCAACCTCATCGCCCAGGTGACCGGCCCCGGCAGCCCGCCGGTGATCGACACGACGGGCATGAACAACATCCTCGACGCATCGAGTGCGATCATCATTCCGTATTCGTCGGCGAACCTGAAGATGTCGGTCTACTGCCTGAGCATCGACGCCAACAAAAACGTCACCACCAAGTGGACGGCGACGCGCAATGGCGGCACAGGCATGTCGGTGTCGGTGCCGACCGACCTGAAGGTCGCGAGCACGCACCTGATCCTGGCGCAGGTCAGCTACGCCTATAGGCCGGTCGTCGGCCACACGATCACGGGGACGATGACCCTGTCCGACCAGATGTTCATGATGCCGCGTTCGTCGGCGCCGACCTACGGCAGCACGACCTGCACCTGAGCTAGGCGCGCGCCTGCTCAGCGATCGGCAGCGCCGTCGACTGCTTGATCCGCTCCATGGCGAAGCGTGACGTGACGTTCTTCAGCGGCACCGTCTCGATCAGCTTCTTGTAGAACGTGTCGTAGCTCGGCATGTCTTTGACGACGACGCGTAGCATGTAGTCGACGTCGCCGGCCATGCGGTAGAACTCCATCACCTCCGGCATTGCGCGCACCGTCTCGGCGAAACGCTTGAGCCAGTCCTGCGAGTGGTCGCCGGTCTCCACGGATACGAAGACGGTGATGCCCAGCCCGATTTTCTCAGGATCGACGAGCGCCACGCGGCGAGTGATCACGCCTTCGGCCTCGAGCTTCTGGAGGCGCTTCCAGCACGGCGTCGACGAGAGCCCGACCCGCTGGCCGATCTCGGCCACGGACAGGGAGGCGTCCTGCTGCACCACGGCGAGGATCTTGCGGTCGATGGCATCCATGCTCTGAACTCGGCTGTTTTCGGTAGATTTTAGCTGAAAGTATCTGACTAGAAGAAGATTATTCTTCTACGTGCGTTATAGTGCTATCTATATAGAAGAATTTTCTAGTTTCAAGTCAGTCTGTTCAGCCCACAATGCCGGCCCCGGGATTTCTCCATGCCTTCAGCCGACATTGCCGACCTGACCGCCCGCGACCTTCTCGACCTTTACCGGCGAAAGTCGCTGTCGCCGGTCGATGTGGTGCGCGAAGCGCTCGCGCGCATCGAGGCATTCGAGCCGGCGATCAACGCCTTCGTCCGCATCGAAGCCGACAGCGCTCTCGCCGCGGCGCGCGCCTCGGAGGAGCGGTGGCAGAAGGGGCAGCCCGCCGGCCGTATCGACGGCCTGCCGGCCACGATCAAGGACAATCTCGACGTGGCGGGCGTGCCCTCGCGCAAAGGCTCCTGCACGACGCCGGACATTCCGGCCGCGGCCGATGCGCCGGCGGTCACGCATTTGCGCGCCGAGGGCGCGGTCTTCCTCGGCAAGACGACGCTGCCGGAATGGGGCTGGATCGGCGCCTGCCATTCGCCGCTCACCGGCGTGACGCGCAATCCCTGGGCGCGCGACCGCACCACGGGCGGCTCGTCCGGCGGCGCCGCGGCAGCAGCGCTGCTCAATCTCGGCGTGCTGCATCTCGGCACCGACGGCGCCGGCTCGATTCGCATTCCCGCCGCCTTCACTGGCGTATTCGGCATCAAACCGAGCTACGGCCGCGTCGCGGCCTGGCCGGCATCGCCCTTCGGCGTGCTCGCACATCAGGGGCCGCTCACGCGCAGCGTCGCCGACGCCGCGCTGATGCTGTCGGTGATCGGCGCGCCCGACATGCGCGACTCGACCGCCTGGAACACGCCGGCGCCGGACTTCACCGCGGGGCTGGACGCGGATCTGCGCGGCCTGCGCGTCGCCTGGAGCCCGCGGCTCGGTTACGTCACGCAACTCGACGCCGACGTCGAGGCCGTGACCGCCAAGGCCGCACGCGTGTTCACGGAGATGGGTGCGCAGGTTGAGCAGGTTGATCCCGGCTTCGCCGAGCCTATCGATATCCTCGATGCCATCTGGTATGGCGTCTCGGCCTCGATCGTGAACGCAGTGCCGGAGGCGCGCCGGATCGAGATGGATCCCGGCCTGCGCGCCATGGCCGAGCAAGGCGCCGGCGTATCGCTGGCGGACTATCTCGCCGCCCATGCGCGCCGCGCCGAGCTTTACCGGCACATGCTGCGCTTCCACGAGCGTTACGATCTCCTGCTCACGCCGCAGATGCCCTTGCCCGCGCTCGAGGCCGGACGTGTGACGCCGGCGGACGGCCGCTTCGGTGACGACTGGATCAATTGGTCGCCCTACACCTATCCGTTCAACCTCACGGGCCAGCCGGCGGCTTCGGTGCCGTGCGGCTTCTCGGCGGACGGCTTGCCGATCGCACTCCAGATCGTCGGGCCGCCGCGCAACGATGCTCTGGTGCTGCGCGCCGCGCGCGCGTTCGAGGCGGCGCGGCCGTTCAAGTTCCTGCGCGAGCCGAACTAACGCCGGGCTTTGAGGAACTCTTCGACTTCGGCGCGCGTCGGCGCTCCGGTCGTGCCGCCGAAGCGTGTGCACTTGATCGCCGCTACGGCCGATGCAAAGCGCAGCGCCTCGACGATGTCACCGCTCTCGGCGATCCGCAGGGTGAAGGCACCGTGGAAGGCGTCGCCCGCGCCGAGCGTGTCGATCGCTTCTACCCGGAACGCTGCCATGTGCCGCACGGCGTCGCCCTCGAGCCAGGTGACGCCGTCCGGCCCGCTGGTGACCGCGAGGAAGCCCTTGTAGTGACTGGACAACGCCTGCAACCCGGCGGCCGCTTCACGCGTGCCCGTGCTGTCGAAGAGCGCGTCGGCCGAGGCGATGACATGCGTCGATGCGAGCAGCACCGGGTCGTCGGCCGGCGCGCCATAGTCGAAGTCGAGCACGCGCGGCAGGCCGTGCGCCTTGGCCGCCGCCGCGACCGGTCCCATGAAGTCGGGATAGCGGTTGTCGAGCAGCACGGCGTCGCAGCCTTCGACCAGCGCGTCTGCGTCGCGTGGCGCGACGCCGGAGAGCTTCGTGCCACGCCGCGTCGCGATCATCTTTTCGCCGGTACGATCGAGCATGATCGTCGACAGCGACGACTTGCCGCCCGGCACGCGGATCAGGCCCGCGCAGTCGATGCCTTCGCGCTTGAGCGCCGCCTGTACGAAGGAGGCGACCGCGTCCTCCGGCGCGCCAATCGGCCCGGCATAGCGCACGCGCGCGCCGAGATGCGCCAGCGTCACCGCCGCATTGCCGGCCTGTCCGCCAATGGTCGTGACGACGTCGGACGCCTGCACCTTGGCGCCGGGGGAGGGGAAGCGCTCGACGCGCATGACGATGTCCTGCACCGCGCCACCGGCGCAGAGGATCGTCCGCGCTTCAGTCGAACGAGACATCGCCTTCGACCCAGGCGCGCACGATGTGATGCGCGATGGCGACCGGCGGGGGCGTCGTCAGCCCGTCCTTGTGCCGCCGCATCAGCATGTCGGCGACCTCGTCGCGCGAGAACCAGCGCGCGCCTTCGAGCTCGGTGGTGTCGATCCTGATGTCGCGCGACTTCGCTTCGGCAAAGCAGCCGATCATCAGCGACATCGGGAACGGCCAGGGCTGCGTCGCGAAATAGCGCACGCGGCCGCAGACGATGCCGGCTTCTTCGACCGTTTCGCGGCGTACCGCGTCCTCGATCGCCTCGCCCGGCTCAATGAAGCCGGCGAGGCACGACCACATGGTCGGCACGAAACGCGGGCTGCGCCCGAGCAGGCAGTTGTCGCCGTCGATCGCCAGCATGATGACGACGGGGTCGGTGCGCGGGAAATGCTGTGTCTTGCAGTTCGGACAATCGCGACGCCAGCCGGCGTCGACGGTCGCGGTGAGCGTGCCGCAGTTCGAGCAATAGCGATGCCGCGCATGCCAGTGCAGGATCGCCTTTGCCTCCGCGATCGGCGGCAGGTGCTCCGGCTGAACCAGTCCCTGCACGGCGATCGAGCGCAGGTCGGTGACCAGCAGGTCGTCGCGCGTCTTCAATTCCTCGGCCGCCGCCGGCGCAATGCCGATGCCGAAACGCGGGGCGCCATTGTCGAAGCCGAGGAAGATCGTTTCGGCCGGCGCGGCCAGCGCTTTCGCCTGCGCCAGCGTGAACAGCGGCTCGTTCGGCTCGCCCTTATTGGCGAGGATCATCTCGCCGCCGACGACGTAGGCCGCGGCGGCCGGATCGCGCGCGAGCGCAGCGATGCCGGTTGCATCGGTGCGGTGCTCGGCGGCGCGGTCGATGCGGCTTTCGGTGTAGCCGAGATGGGGTTTCGGGCCGAGATCGGGGCGGGGCGGCATGCGAGTCGGAAAATCGCATGGCGGACGGGCGAGCGCAATGCGGGGCTCGCCACGGCCGGTCACGACGAAGTTATTTGGAGCGCTTGCCGCAATCTTGCGGCGAGCCGCGCGCGCGCCTCGTCGTCATAGGCCTTAGCCGGGGCGGCGCCCCAGACGGGCTTCGGCCAGGCAATATCGGCTCTGAACCGGGCGACGACATGCACGTGCAGTTGCGGCACGACGTTGCCGATGGCTGCGACGTTGAGCTTGTCGCAACCGGTGACGCTCTTGAGCACGGTGCTGACGCGCGCGATCTCGCCGGTCAGTTGCGCCTGCGCGCGCTCGTCGAGGTCGATGAGTTCGACGATTCCTGGCCGCCGCGGCACGAGGATCAGCCAGGGATAATTAGCGTCGTTCATGAGCAGCACGCGCGTCAGCGGCAGATCGCCGAGGAGCGTCGTATTAGCGGCGAGCTGCGGATGCAGCGAGAAGTCGGGCGACATCGGCTTACGACTTCCCGTACACCGGAACGATCGCGCCTCGGGTGACGCGGTTATCGGGCGAGACGAGATGCACGATCGTCGCCGCGACCTCCTCGACCTTCGGCCAGCCGGCAAAATCGGCCTTCGGCATGGACGCCCGGTTCGTCGGCGTGTCCAAGATCGACGGCGCCACGGCGTTGACCAGGATGCCGTCCTTCGCGACCTCCTCGGCCAGAGCGGCGGTCAGCGCCGCGACGCCCGACTTGGCGAGCGTGTAGGCACTCATGCCGGCACCGGTCCGCGGCTCGAGCGCAGCGCGCGCGGCGACGTTGACGATGCGGCCGCCGTCCTTGCCCATCGCCTTGACCGCCGCACGGCAGCACAGGAAGCACGAGACGAGGTTCTGCTCGATCTGCGCCATCAGCGCGGTCTTGTCCGTATCGGCGACCTTGCCCATGGCGAAGCCGCCGGCAATGTGGATCGAAGCCCATAGCGGTGCGCCGGCCTGCGCGTAGAGTTTTGCGACGTCCGCCTCGTCGGCAAGGTCACGCACGGCGACGAACGTCACGACCTTGTCGGCGCGGTGCGCGAAGCGGGCCATCTCGGCCTCGTGCACGTAAGGTACGACGCAGCGCGCGCCCTGCGCGATGAGCGCGCCGACGACGGCCGCCCCAAGCGCGCCGGTGCCGCCTGTGACGACGACGGTCTTATTGGAGAAGTCCATGCGGTTACCTCATCATGGCCGGCGTCATGCCGGCCATCCACGCCTTGCTTGCTGCGTAGCCTAAAGACGTGGATGCCCGGCACAAGGCCGGGCATGACGAAGGAGAGACGTGCTCGCTCGAAAGTGAATTCAACCCCGCCCGCGCTTAGCCCGCGTCGGCAGCACCTGGAATTCGAGCCAGTTTGCGAGCTCGCCGGTGCGCAGCTTCTTGTCGAGCACGTTCGACGATACGCCGTGCCGCCACGACAGCCGCTTGCAGGCTGGATCACGGTCGAGCAGGTCGAGGTCCTCGGCGTAGCTGGTCATGTCCTTCTCGTTGGCGAAGAACCCTTCCTCGATCAGCCGCGTGCCGATGCGGCGCACGATCGTGGCGAGCTCCCGCAGCGGATATTCCGGATGGTACTGCACGCCCCAGGCCGTCGCACCGTTGACGCGCACTTCCACCGCCTGGACTTTCGAGACCGCATTCGCCGCGAGCACGGTCGTGCCCGGCGCCACCGTCTCGACCTCGTCGAGGTGTACGGTCGGCGCGTTGAAGACCTCGGCCTTGCCAACATACATGGGATGCTTGCGGCCGTGCTCGGTGAGGCGGATGCCGCGGCCGAAGCCGATCTCGCGTCCTTGCGGATTGCGCCGCACGACGCCCCCTGCCGCGACGGTGATCACTTGCAGCCCCCAGCAGGAGCCGAACACGGGCGTGCCGGTCGACAGCGCGGCGCGGACCAGTTCCACCTGCCGCATCACCTCGGGCCCGCCTTTGTAGACGTGCAGGCTCGAGCCGGTGATGGCAATGCCGTCATAGCCCTCCAGCCCCGCGCCGGCCGGCAGCGTTGCCGCTGTATCGGCGGGAAAGCATGCATCGACCTCGACCCCCGGAAGCAGGTCGCGCAGCAGGTCCGCATAGTTCCGGCTTGCGACCGTGCCGCCGTAGGACACGTGCTCGGCCCTGGTGGCCGGGCTGTTGCCTTCGATGACTAGGAGGCGGGGGGAGGGCATTCCGGGCAGTTTCCTGTCCTGTCAGGCCGGGGTCGGGGGCGCGCCCGGGAAAGACCGGCCTGATATGGCCAAGCTGTGGCGGTTTCGCAATTGGAGGTGGAAATCCGCCGCTTTAATCGACGTTAACAGGCGCCAATTAACATTGTGCGCATCGGCCGCTCCCCTGCGGCCCCTTCGAGAGCCGGTCCTCAAACCGCATGGCCGAATTCGACATCGCCATCATCGGCGGCGGCATCAATGGCGCCGGCATCGCCCGCGACGCCGCCGGCCGTGGGCTCAAGGTGCTCCTGGTCGAGATGAACGACCTCGGCTCCGGCACTTCGTCGGCCTCGTCGAAGCTGATTCATGGCGGCCTTCGCTACCTCGAGCACAAAGCCTTCCGTCTCGTGCGCGAGGCGCTGACCGAGCGCGAAGTCCTGCTGCGCATGGCGCCGCACGTCATCCGGCCGATGCGCTTCATGCTGCCCCCGAAGCCTGGCCTGCGCGCGCCGCTCAAGCTGCGCATCGGCCTCATGCTCTACGACTGGCTCGGCGCGCGGAAGCTGCTGCCGGCCTCGCGCTCGGTCGACTTGACGCATCACGCGGTCGGCCAACCCTTGCAGCGCAGTTTCCTGTACGGCTTCGAATATTCCGACTGCTGGGTCGACGATGCGCGGCTCGTCCTGCTTACCGCGCTCGATGCGCGTGAGCGTGGTGCGATCGTGAAGACCCACACCAAGGTGACACGCACCGAGCGCCGCGCCGACGACTGGGAACTGGTGCTGAACAATCGCGGCCGCCGTGAGGTCACGAGTGCGCGCGTGCTGGTCAACGCCACGGGCCCGTGGATTGGCGAAGTCGCCGACACGATCCTGCGCGCGCCACTGCGCAAACCCGTGCGGCTGGTCAAGGGCAGCCACATCGTCGTTCGACGCCGCTTCGAGCACGACACCGGTTACATCCTGCAAGCCGACGACGGCCGCGTCGTGTTCGCACTGCCGTTTGCCGGCGAGTTCACGATGATCGGCACCACCGACGAGAAGTTCGTGGGTGACGTCAACGCACCGGCGCCGGATGCGCGTGAGATCCTTTATCTCTGCAACGTCGTGAACCAGTACTTCCGGGACAAAGTCACGCCCGACGAACTCGTCTGGTCCTTCTCCGGTGTGCGCGCGCTGGTCGACGACGGCCGCGATCGGCCGGAGGACGTGACGCGGGACTACGAACTCGTGCTCGACAAGCCGTTCGGCCAGGCGCCGGTGTTGACCGTCTATGGCGGCAAGATCACGACCTATCGCCGGCTGGCCGAGGCGGCGATGAAGAAGATCGGCCCGTTCTTCACGACACGCCCGGCCTGGACCGCGGACTCGCACCTGCCCGGCGGCGATTTCCCGCCCGAGGATTTCTACGAGAAGGTCGCGGAAACGATCGCCCGTTGGCCATTCCTGTCCGAGCCGCAGGCCCGCCGCATGGTCCGCGCCTATGGCACACGCGTCGGCATGATCCTCGGTGACGCCCGGAGCATCGACGATCTCGGGCCCGTTCTGACCGGTGACCTGACCGGCGCGGAGGTGCGCTATCTGGTCGAGCAGGAATGGGCGGAAACGGCCGACGACGTGCTCTGGCGCCGTACCAAGTTCGGCCTGAAGGCGTCGGCCGACGAACGCATCGCCATCAACCAGTTCATCGTCTCGCTCGGACCGCGCTGAACACGCGGCCCGCGCGCTGCATGGTTGACGGCGGGTTAACGCGACTCTCCCACTTTCATAACGGCATTTTATGAGGAATAGGGATTTCTGTGGTCAACTCGCGCCATGGATAACCGTGTGGGGCACACGATGGAGACCGATCTCGCCGCCCGCTTCGCCAAGACGCGGGTGCTTCTGGTCGACGACGAGCAGTACATGCGCAAGGTCGTGCGCACGATGCTGCTCGGCATGGGCGTGAGGCATATCGCGGAGGCGCATGACGGGCCGACCGGATTGCAGATGATCCGCAATCAGGCGCCCGACGTCGTCATCCTCGACTGGGAGATGCCGGGCCTCAACGGCGCCGCCTTCGTTCGCATGGTTCGCTCGCCCGAGACGTTTCCCTGTCCCGACGTACCGATCGTCATGCTCACCGGCCACGGTGAGCGCGCGCGTGTGATCGAGGCGGTGTGCATTGGCGTCAACGAATTTCTGCTCAAGCCGGTATCGACCAGCGCGCTACGCGACCGTCTCTCGGCTGTGCTGATGAATCCGCGCAGGATGGTCAGCAGCGGCCCTTATTACGGTCCGGCGCCGCGCAAGCTCGCGACCGCGATCTACTCCGACAACGACAGGGCGATCGCCAATCTGGTGATGCTGGGTTAGGCGGCCTCGGCGTCTATTGCACCTGGATGTGGGCGCGCTTGACGACGTCGGCCCATTTGGCGATTTCTGCCTTCTCCAGCGGCTCGATGTCGCCGAGCGCCGTGTCCATCGGCACGCCGGCGTCCTTCAAGATGCGCTCCTTCACCGCCGGCGTTGCGGCGGCCTTGCGGACCTCGGCATAGAGCTTGTCGACGACCGGCTTCGGCGTGTTCTTGGGCGCCCACAGGCCGAACCAGACATAGTTCTGATAGCCCGGCACGCCTGCTTCGGCGATCGTCGGCACGTCGGGCAGCAGCGGCGAACGCTTGCTGCCGGTGACGCCGAGCGCGCGCACTGAGCCGCCCCTGATTTGGCCGAGCGCGCTTGCGAGATTGTCGAAGAACACCGGCGTGCGGCCCGAGATCACGTCGGAATAGGCGGGCGACGCGCCGCGATAGGGCACGTGCGTCATGTCGACGCCGGCCATCAGCTTGAACAGTTCGGCCGAAAGATGCTGCCCGGTGCCATTGCCGGCCGAGGCGAAATTGATCGAGCCCGGCTTCGCCTTCGCCATGTCGATGAGCTCTTTCACCGACTTGGCCGGGAAGTCCTTGCTGACGACGAGCACGAAGGGGAATTCCGCCATCATGCCGACCGGCGTGAAGTCGCGGACGGGATCGTAGGGGAGCTTCCTGAACAGGCTCGGATTGACGGCCATGTTGGCGGTGAGGCCGGCAAGCAGCGTGTAGCCGTCCGGCGCCGCCTTCGCCGCCGCTTCAGTGCCGACGATGGTGCCGGCGCCGGGCTTGTTCTCGACGACGACGGTCTTGCCGAGTTGCTCCGAAAGCTGCTGCGCGAAGATGCGCGAGATGATGTCGGTGCCGCCGCCCGGCGGCTGCGCGACGATGATGGAGATCGCCCGCGCCGGGAAATCCTCAGCCGAGGCGAATGTGGCGGCGAAGGCTGTGGCGCAAACGACGGCGAGCGTCGTGACCAGTGGACGGAGCATGTGGCGTTCCCCGAGTGCGACAGGCTTCGAGGCCTATCGATTTTCGTTGATCTGACGGTACAGTTGCGGTTCGGCGCTGTCCATCGGGCAGGCGCCTCGCCGGGAGACGTCATTGCCATCCGCGCTCATTGCTATCGATCAGGGCACAACGTCCACGCGTGCCATCGCATTCGACGCCGCGTTGCGGCCGCTGGCGATTTCACAGGTTGAATTGCGGCAGATCTATCCGGCGCCGGGGGAGGTCGAGCACGATCCGGCGGAGATATGGCACGCGGTCATGAATACGGTGCGCGAGTGCCTCGCCAGGGCGAAGCTCGATGCCGGCGACATCGGCGGCATCGGCATCACCAACCAGCGCGAGACCACGGTCATATGGGACCGCGCCACGGGCGAGCCGATCCACAATGCGATCGTCTGGCAGGATCGCCGCACGGCGCCGGTCTGCGACCGCCTGCGCGCCGACGGTCACGAGGCGGGCGTGACGGCGAAGACTGGCCTCGTGCTCGATCCCTATTTCTCCGCCAGCAAGATCGCCTGGCTGCTCGACACGGTCGCCGGAGCGCGCGCTGCGGCCGAAGCCGGGCGTCTCGCCTTCGGCACCATCGACACGTTCCTGCTCTGGCGCCTGACGGAAGGCCGTGTGCACGCGACCGACGCGACGAATGCGGCGCGCACCCTGCTTTTCGACATCGGCAAGGGCGCGTGGGACGAGGACCTGTGCCGCCTGTTCGGCGTGCCGATGTCGCTCTTGCCGGAGGTGCGCGACTGCGCCGGCGATTTCGGGACGACAAGCCTGTTCGGCGGCGACATCGCCATCCGCGGCGTCGCCGGCGACCAGCAGGCCGCGACC
>JBQCFB010000019.1:0-31256 GCA_051959715.1 Pseudolabrys sp. | reverse complement strand
GGCGCCGATCGCCTGGCCGTGCACGATGCCGGGATTGACCGCCTTGCCGACATCTTCGATCGCCAGATAGTCGAGCACCTCGACGTGACCCGTCCTGGCGTCGACCGCGACATGCGCCGCATGCGCGCCGTAGCTGTAGGTGCGCTTCGTGTTGGCGAAAGTGCCGTCGGCCGACACCGGCGCGGCGCTCGCCGCAGCGAGATCGGCCAGCGACAGCGCCCGCCCGCCGGGGCCCGCCAGCCGCCCTTCGCCGTATGTGACCGCGTCGACCGCGACCGTCCACCCCGCGGCCGCTGCCGCGCGCACGGCGTCGATGAACTTCTTCGCGCCATCGAGCACCGCCGAGCCGCCCATCACCAGCGCGCGCGAGTGATAGGTGCCGAAGCCCTCGCTCACCAGAGTGGTCGATCCGTGCCGCACGATGAACGCGCTCATCGGCAGGCCGAGCGCGTCGCCGGCAATCTGCGCGAACACGGTCTCGAGCCCCTGCCCCAGCGCCGACGAGCCGACGTCGATCGTCACCGTGCCGCCGGCGCCGAGCGTGAGCTTGGCGTTCTCGCGCGGGCCCGCGCCGCCGCTCTCCACGAAGCAGGTCAGCGCAAGGCCATGATGGCGGCCGTCGACCACCTTGCCCTGAAGCGCCTGCTTGTCCTTCCAGCCGAAGCCGGCGAGGCAGGCGTCGAGCGCGGCGGGATAGTTGCCGGTGTCGTATTCGGTCGGCGTCTCGTACGGCACGAGTTGCCCGATCGAATACGGCATCTCGGATTCTTCGATCAGATTCCTGCGCCGGAAGGCGACCGGATCGATGCCGAGGTCGCGCGCCGCCATGTCGAACAGGCGCTCGCGGAAGAAATTGGCCTCGAAGCGCCCCGGCGCGCGATAGGTGCCGACCGGCGTCTTGCTGGTCATGAAGGCCGCCACCTCGATCGCGAGGTTGCGGATGCGGTACGGCCCGTGCAGGAACTGCGCAGCCTTCGCCGGCACGACGCCGCCATTGGTGCGGATATAGGCACCCATGTCGCCGTAGATCGCGCCGCGCATGCCGAGGATCGTGCCGTCCTTTTTACACGCGATGGTGAGCTCGCAGTCGATCTCGCGCGAATGGTTCGCCGCCAGGAGATGCTCGCGCCGGTCCTCGATCCATTTCACCGGCTTGCCGACATGGCGCGCCGTGAACGGAATGAGGAAGTCTTCCGGATAGAATTCGCCGCGCACGCCGAAGCCGCCGCCGACGTCGAGCTCGATCATCTCGATGTCGTGCTCGCCGAGCTCCATCATCTTCGCCAGGATGCGGCGGTTGGGGAAATTGACCTTGGTCGCCGCCGTGACGGTCATGCGGCCGGCGGCGGCATCCCATTCGGAGATCATGCCCCGCGTTTCCATGGGATTGGCGGTGTGGCGGTGCGCGCGGAATTTTTCGCTACGCATGTAGTCGGCGCCCTTGAAGGCTGCCTCGGCGTCGCCGA
Source organism: Pseudolabrys sp. (assembly GCA_051959715.1). Classification (GTDB taxonomy): domain Bacteria; phylum Pseudomonadota; class Alphaproteobacteria; order Rhizobiales; family Xanthobacteraceae; genus Pseudolabrys. The sequence goes on along the minus strand of JBQCFB010000019.1, from coordinate 29,790 downwards.
GCGCGACCTTGTAGCGGACCGCGACATTGGTGCCGTTCTCCGGGAACAGCAGCGAGGTGTCCTTCTCCGCAGTCTTCCAGTCGGCGACCGGATCGAGCGGCGCGATGTCGATCTCGATCAGCTCGAGCGCGTCCTCGGCGATGGCGCGGCTGTCGGCGACGACGACGGCGATCGGCTCGCCAGCGTAGCGCACCTTGTCCGACGCGATCACCGGCTGGAGATATTTCTCGAAGCCGGGGATCGGCGCGAGCCGCAGCGGAATTTGCGGGATCGACGGCCCGATCTCCTTCGCCGTTACGATGCCGTGCACGCCCTTGAGCGCCTTCGCCTTCGACACGTCGAGCGAGACGATGCGGCCGTGCGCGGCCGAGCTGCGGAAGATCGCGGCATGCAATGTGCCCGCCGGCTCGTAATCGTCGGCGAACTGCCCCTTCCCGAGCAGGAAACGGACATCCTCGACGCGCTCGATCGGCTGCCCGACCAGCGTGTTCGCACCGGAGGCGGAGCGCATGTGGCTGCTCATCGCTCGCCACCCTTGTGCCCGTAGGCCTTGCGGGCGTCGAGGATCGCTTCGACGATCGGCACATAGCCGGTGCAGCGGCAGATATTGCCCGACAGCACCTCGCGCACGCGCTCTTCGTTGGCATCCGGCTCGGCGCTGAGCAGCGCATGCGCCGTCGTCAGGATACCCGCCGTGCAGAAGCCGCATTGCAGCGCATGATGCTTGCGGAACGACTCCTGCAACGGACTGAGATCGACGCCGTTGGACAGTCCCTCGACGGTGACGATGTCCGCGCCGTCCGCCTGCGCCGCCAGCATCAGACAGGAGCGCACCGCCTCGCCGTCGACGATGACGGTGCAGGCGCCGCACACGCCGTGCTCGCAGCCGAGATGCGTGCCCGTCAGCTTGAGGTCGTGGCGCAGGCAGTCCGCAAGGCTGGTGCGAGCCTCTGCGGACACCAAACGCTCCCGGCCGTTGACGGTGAAGGTCGACCTGATCGTGCTCATGCGGCCTCCCCGAGGCCGGCCGCGCGCCGGAGTGCACGCTCGAGCAGCGTGCCGAGCAGGGCCGCACGATAATCGGCAGGCGCATGGATATCGGCGCTGATGTCGATGCCCCGCGTTGCACCACGAACCGCCGCCGCGACGGCTTGCCCGTCGATCGGCTTGCCGGAAAGGGCCTCCTCCGCGCCGGCAAGCCGCACCGGCCGGTCTGCGATGCCGAATCCGGCGATATGGGGCGAGACGACGGCGCCCTTCGCATCCAGATTGTAATGCAGCGCGACGCCGGCCAGCGCGAAATCGCCCTTGCGGCGAGAGAACTCCTCGAACGCCCAGCGTCGTCCGGCCGGCCATGCCGGCAGCAGCACGCCGACGAGCAAGTCGCTCGCGTCCAGCACCGTCGTCAGCGCGCCGACGAAGAAGTCTTTCGCGGCAATTGCCTGCTGGCCCCCTGCTCCTGCCACCAGAATGGTGGCATCGCACACCAGCGCGATGGCCGGCATCTCGGCCGCCGGATCCGCATGGGCGAGGCTGCCGCCGACCGTGCCGCGATTGCGGATCTGATAATGCGCGACATGACGGATGGCCGCGGCGAGCAGCGGATGCTCGGCCGCGATCCGTGCGCTGCGCTCGATGTCGCACCAGCGCACCAGCGCGCCGAGCGTGAGGCCGTCCGCGCCGAAGGCGATCTCCTTCAGTTCCGCGAGCCGCCCGATGTCGACGAGCACACGCGGCGCCGCCATGCGGAAGGCCAGCATCGGCATCAGGCTCTGGCCGCCGGCCAGCACTTTCGCGTCGCTGCCATGCGCGCTTAGCGCCGCGACGGCCTCGCCGAGGTTCGACGGCCGGACATAATCGAAAGGAGGCGGTTTCATACCGAACTCACCCGCGTCAGCCGAGCAACAACTGGTCGTCGGAGAGGTCCTTCCCCTCCTTGCGCCGGAACAGGGCCACCAGGTCCTCCACGCCCATCGACCGGCGTTCCTCGGCGCTGATATCGAGCATGATGCGGCCCTGGTGCAGCATGATCGTGCGGCTGCCGAAATCGAGCGCCTGACGCATGCTGTGCGTGACCATCACGGTCGTGATTGCGAACTCCCGGACGACCTCATCGGTCAGGCGCATCACGAGCTCGGCCGCGCCCGGATCGAGCGCCGCCGTGTGCTCGTCAAGCAGCAGCACCTTGGCCGCGCCGAACGTCGCCATGATGAGCGACAGCGCCTGACGCTGCCCGCCGGACAGAAGCGAGACCCTGTCACTCAGCCTCTTCTCGAGGCCAAGCCCCAACATGGAGAGGCGATCGACCGCCTTGTCACGAATCTCAGGCGTGATCGCAAAGGCAAAGCCGCGTGGTTGCGTGCGGCCCGACGCGATGGCGATGTTCTCGAGGATCGACATGTCCTCGCAGATGCCGGCGCGCGGATCCTGGAACAGACGCGCGATCTTGCTCGCGCGGCCATGGATCGGCCGGTCGGTCACGTCGTCATCGTCGACGAGAATGCTGCCCACGTCGGGCGTGAGCTCGCCGGCGAGGATGTTCAGCAGCGTCGACTTTCCGGCGCCGTTGGAGCCGATCATCGTGACGAACTGGCCCTGCGGCACGGCAAGGCTGATGCCGCGCAGCGCCTGCATTTCGAGCGGCGTGCCCTTGTTGAAGGTGATGGCGATGTCGCGGAGCGTGATCACTTGGACGCCCCCGGACGCACGCGGACCGATCGAAACTTCCGGCCTGGCGCCACCATCGCGATGACGACGAGGATCGCTGTGACGATGTTCACGTCGGACGCCGTCAGGCCGATGAAGTCGGTGTTCAGCGCGAACGCAATCAGAATGCGGTAGACGACCGACCCGAGCACGCAGGCGAGCGTCAGCAGGGGCAGCAGCCGCGACGGCATCAGCGCCGTGCCGCCGATCACCGCGGCCAGCGCGATCACGATGACGCCGATGCCCATCGACACGTCGGCCGCGCCGAGCATCTGCGCGAACAGGCCGCCGCCTAATCCCGTGAGGCCGTTGGCCAGTGCAAGACCGACCGCGGTCATTGCAGCGGTGTTGATGCCGTTCGCCTTGGCCATGCGCGGATTGGCGCCGGTCGCGCGCATCGCCAGGCCGAAGCCGGTCGCCAGGAACAGGTCGACAACGATCAACGCAATCACGACGACGATCAGGAGGACGACGAGCGGCACGTAGAGCGACGGAATGCCGATCTTCTCGCCGAATGTGTAGACCGTCGGCACGTTCAGGAGGCCGACGTTCGGCCCCGACATGATGCGCAGGTTCACCGAATAGAGCGCGATGCCGGTCAGGATGCCGGCGAGGATGTGCAGGATCCGGAGCTTGAGGTTGAGGAAGGCGGTGACGAGACCCGCCAATGCGCCGGCGAGCGCGCCGCACGCCGTCGCGCCCCACGGGTCGACGCCAAGAACCATCATTTTGGCGGTGACGGCGGCGCCGAGCGGAAACGACCCCTCCACGGTCAGGTCCGGGAAGTCGAGAATCCGGAACGTCAGATAGGACCCGAGCGCAACGAGAGCGAAGACCAGTCCCGTCTCGATGGCGCCCACAAGCGCGAACAGGCTCAACACGTCACCAGATCGAACCGAGGGATTGCACCGGCAGGGGTGCACCCCGCCGGTGGACGACGCGCGGGCCGCTCTAGAAAACCTCCGCGGCCTTCTTCATGAGCTCGGGCGAGATCTTCACGCCCATCTTCTCGGCCGCGCCCTTGTTGATATAGAGCGCGAGCGCACCGGGCTGATCGGCCATGTCGATGACATCGAGGTCGCCGGGCTTGGCGCCCTTGAGCACCTTGTCGATCATGCCGGCGGTGACGACGCCCATCCGGACGAAGTCAAGACCGATCGTCGCGATGGCGCCGCGCTGGACGCTGCGGCGTTCGGACGTGAACAGCGGCATCTTGCCGTCCTGCGCGACCTTCACGAGGGATTCGAACACGGCGTAGACGGTCGTGTCGTTCGGGACGAAGACCGCGTCGACCTTGCCGACCAGCGCCTGGCCGGCGGTCGGCACGTTGTTGAGGCCCATCGCGGCCGATTCGACCGTCGTGAAGCCCATCGAGCCGGCGACTTCCTTGATCTGCTTCACCGTGACGACCGAATTCGGCAGGCTCGGATCGTAGACCAGGCCGAGCTTCTTCAGGCCCGGCACGAAGTCCTTGATCATCTGCATCATCTGCTTGATCGGGACGGGGTCGGATACGCCGCTGATGTTGCCGCCCGGCTTGTCGAGCTTGGTCACGAGCTTGGCGGCGATCGGATCGGTCACGGTCGTGAACACGATCGGGATGTCCTTGGTCGCCGCCGCCGCCGCCTGGCTGGTCGGCGTCGTGATCGGAACGATCACATCAGGACGATCACCTACGAACTGGCGCACGATCTGCTGCGCCGTACCGAAGTTGCCCTGTGCGCTCTTGAAGTCGATCTGAACGTCTTTGCCTTCTGTATATCCAAGCTGCTTGAGCCCGGTGACGATCCCCTGATGCACTTCGAGCAACTGAGGCGTATCCGTCATCGTGATCATGTCGATCTTCTTCGGCGCTGCCTGAGCAGAGCCGAAGGCCACTGCGGAGCCGAGCAGCAGGCCGGCCGCGACAGAAATACTTTTCTTCATCTTCTTCATGGCGCACTCTCCCCGTCAAGATCGTTTGCACACGAACGATCTAAGCTTACCGCGCGGGTCTTCGCTGGCAAGCGCAAAAACGTTGCGCCTCGGGGATGAGATATTGTGCAGATGCGAAAGCAGCCGAATGGGCAGGATCGGCATCGCAGGCCTCGATGAGGCCTGCGCCTGCTCATGGGCGCCCGGACTGCGTGATCTCTTCCAGCGCCTTGCCGCGCGTTTCGATGCCGATCGCCCACAGGGCGAATGCGGCGATCAGGAACGACAATGCGAATGTGTGCAGCACATAAGCACCGGCCCCGTAGGCAAGCATGAAGCCGACCACTGTCGGCGCGAGGAAGGACCCGATGCGGCCGATGCCGAAGAACCAGCCCACCGCGGTTGCGCGCAAATGCGTCGGATGCAGTTCGCTGACATAGATCGCCGTCGACCCGTAGACGCCCGGGTTCACCCAGCCCACCGCCGCCGCAGCAAAATACAGCCATAGGCCGCTCGCCATGGCGAACCACAAATGACAGAAAGCACCGATGAAGTAGTAGAGGAACAGCACTGGGCGGCGGCCGTATTTGTCGATCAGGAAACCGCAAGCCGAATAGCCAAAGACGGCGGCGATCGCCTGCACGAGCATGAAGCTGATCGCCTGCGTCAACGGGATGCCGCGCTGCTGCAGAATCGTCGGCAGCATGAACAGGATGCCGTTCGACGACCACAGAAAGCCGAACGAAACGACCCAGAGCAGCAGCGTGTTCTTCGTACGGCCCGGCGCGAGCAATTCGAAGACCGTGATTTTCGCTTGAACGCTTACCTCAGGCCGCAATGTCGGCAACGCGTCGATTTCGGATTGGGTCAGCGTGCGTCCGATCGCCTGCCGCTCGATATCATCGACGGTCTTCTCCGCCTCGGCGATGCGCCCCTTGCTGAGCAGATAGCGCACGGATTCCGGCATGTAGCGGCGCACGAAGAAGAGGAGCAGTGCCGGCACGACGCCGACGACGAACAAGGCGCGCCAGCCCCAATGCGGGATGATCAACAGACTCAGCGCCGCGGCGATCACGAGCCCGACAGGGAATGCGGCCATGATGTTGCCGGCCATGCCGCCGCGGATTCGCCCCGGGCTAAATTCGGAACTGAGCGTCAGCGTGACAGGAACCTCTCCACCCAGACCGAAATTCGAGAGGAAGCGGAATATACCGAGCGAGGCCACGTTCCACGATGCAGCCACCAGGCCCGTGAACACAGCGAACACACCGACGGTCGTCTGGAAGGCGGTTCGACGTCCGATATAGTCGGACAGCGTGCCCCAGAACAGCGCGCCGAGAAATGCACCGATCAATCCAGCGGTCGCGAGCAGACCACTCTGCGCCGGCCCGAGACCGAATTCACGCGCCACCGGAGGCAAAGCTGCGCCGAACAACGCGAAATCGGCGGCGTCAAAGGCTATTCCGCAGAATGCAAGAATGAAAAAATTTCGATGCCATTTGCTGAATGGCAACCGTTCGAGTCGCGCCACGAGCTGTGCGGATTTCAGTTCCACCGGCGTCATCGCGTCTCTCCCCCGCCTCGCGCCGCATTGCTGGGCTGCGCTTATTTTGCTTGTTCCGTAGCGTGCTACAATCGCCTTGGCGTGACAAGCGGATGGCGGGAAAGTTGCACTCAGCGCAGGAAGTCGCGCATCAAGCGCAGAGCCTGATCCGGCCGCTCCGCGACCGAAGCGTGCCGCGTGCGCGGGATCCACGCACTTTCAGCGCCTGAAATGTTTTCCGCAAGCCAGTGCGCAGCTTCGAGGAAACTCGGGATGTCCTCTTCCCCGCAAACGACGAGAGTGGGCGCGGCGATCCGTCCGGCATCGCGCAGCAAGTCCGCGGCCGCCAAGGCCTCACAGGCCAGCGCGTAGCCTTCGCCGGAGCAACGCGCGAGCGCCTCCCGCACATAGCGCACCGGAGCGATGTTCTCGGCGATGGCGCCTGGGGTGAACCAGATGGGCAGCAGGCCGTCGATCAGCGAGCTCACACCGCTTTCGCGCGCCGCCTTGGCCCGGACTGCCCACATGGTCCGCAAGTCGTCGGTGTAGCGCGGGGTTGTATCAATCAATATGACCCGGTCGACCATCGCCGGATGAGCAGACGCAAGTCGCTGCGCAATGAGTCCGCCGAGCGAGATGCCGGCCACATGAACCCGCGGCACGCCTTCGCGCCGCAGCAGATCCGCACAGAGGTCGGCGAGAGTGTCGATACCATATGCGCCTGCCGGCACGGGGGTCTCCCCGTGGCCCGGGAGATCGAAACTCAGAAGCCTGAACTCGTCCGCCAGCGTCTCGGCGAAATCCCAGAAATGCCGGTCAACGCCCAGGCAATGAAGCAACAGAAGCGGCGCCCCCCTGCCCGCCGAATGCATGACGATCGAATCCGGATCGAGCCTCGGCATCCATGTCCCTCCGGGCGTCACTCGCCTTTACCGGCACTACCACGCTCTATATATCAGCGGACAACTCTGCCGATCCAGGAGCGGACGTGATCATCGACGTCTTCAACCACTTCATGCCGCGCGTCTATCTCGACCGGCTGGAGAAAATCGTTCCCGATCACGTCGCGGTCAAGGCGTTTCCCCGTCTCGATACCCTTGTCGATCTCGATGCGCGGCTACGGCTCGTGGAAGAATTCGACGGCCTTCAGCAGGTGCTGTCGCTGGCTAACCCCCCGCTCGAATTGATCGGGCCCCCGGCCGTCTCTGCCGAACTCGCGCGCATCGCAAACGACGCGCTTGCCGATGCCTGCCGCAAACACCCGCACGCGTTCCCGGCATTCATTGCCGCGCTACCGATGAACGATGTCGATGCGGCCTTGCGGGAGATCGATCGTGCGGTCGACGAGCTCGGCGCCCGCGGCATCCAAGTCTTCACCAATGTCGCCGGCAAGCCGCTCAGTGCGAGCGAATTCCGGCCGATCTTCCAGCGCATGGTGGAGCACGACCTACCCGTCTGGGTGCATCCGATGCGCGGCCCGAATTTCGCGGACTATGCATCGGAGACGACGTCCGAGGACGAGGTCTGGTTTTCCTTCGGATGGCCGTACGAAACGACCGCATGCATGACACGGCTGATCTATTCCGGCCTGTTCGACGAACTGCCGACCCTGAAGATCATCAGCCATCATATGGGAGGCATGATCCCGTATTTTCCGGCCAAGATTAAGCTCGGCTTCAAGCAGATTTTCTTCGGCACGGTCGAGGGCAATCCCGTTGCCGCAGAGCGCAAGCTCAAACGACCGCCGCTCGATTACTACAAGATGCTCTATGCCGACACCGCGATCGGCGGAGAGGAAGCGCCGACAAAATGCGGCCACGCGTTTTTCGGCACGGCGAAATGCCTGTTCGCCACGGACGCACCGTTCGATCCGCTGCGCGGCCGCTCGCTCATTGCTGACACGATCCGCGGCGTCCGCGCACTCGGCCTGTCGCAACAGGAAACCGACGCCATTTTCGCGGGCAATGCCCGCGCACTGTTGAAGTTGTGAGCACGGAATGAAGACGCAAAACATCAAAGTCAAACTGCGCGACGGCGAGATGGGCGCCTATCTCGCGATCCCCGACGGTCCGCCCGTGGGCGCGATCATCGCGATCATGGAGATCTGGGGCGTCAACGACACGATGCGGCACCATGCCCACGAATTCGCAGAGGCCGGTTTCATCTGCCTCGTCCCGGACCTGTTCTGGCGGCAGGAGCCCGGCGTCGAACTATCCGACGGCAACCCCGCAGATATCAAGAAGGCCTTCGATCTCTACTACGATTTCGACTACGACCTCGCCGTGCGCGACATGGAGGACACTGCCGAGTTCCTTAAGAAACTGCCCGAGTGCAACGGCAAGGTCGGCGCGGTCGGCTACTGCCTCGGTGGCAAACTCTGCTATCTGATGTGCTGCCGCACCGACATCGATTGCGCCGTCGCCTATTACGGCACGTATATCGAGCACAACATTCGCGAGGTGAAGAACCTGCACCGTCCGTTCGTGCTGCACATGGCCATGAAGGACCGGTGGGTGCAGGCGGAGGTCAATGAGCTGCTGGAGCGGCGGCTGTCACCCAATCCGCTCGTCACCATTCACAAATATCCGGGTGCCGACCACGCCTTTGCGCGGCACGGCGGCAAGACCTACAGCAAGCCGGAAGCCGATCGCGCGCTGACGCTGACGCTCGATTTCTTCCGCGGCCATCTCCGTTAGGGTCGGCCGCGTCTTCCCGGAACCTGCACTCGCTGGACAAGGGCTTCGTCCGGATGACATGAATACGTCTGCCGCTGCCGACCCTGCTTTTCGTGCTTCGCCGACACCAGAAAAACTTTCTCCGGAGGAAACACCAATGATCACCACGCTCTGCCGCACTGCATTCGGCGCGACTTTGTTGATCGCCGCGCTTGGATCGGCCCAGGCGCAGGATTGGCCCTCGCGGAACGTCACGGTGATCGTGCCTATTCCGGCAGGCGTCACGAGCGATATCGTCGCCCGCGTGGTGTTCGAGCAAGTTGGCAAGCAGGTCGGGCACACATTCGTGGTGGAAAACCGGCCGGGCGCCGGCGGTACGATCGGCGGCAATGTGGTCGCGAAGGCGACGCCCGACGGCCACACCATTCTGGTCTGGGGCTCGATCGCAGCGGCTAACGCCCTCTACACGAAGCTGCCCTACGACACGGCCAAGGATTTCACGCCCGTTGCCGCGCTGGGCCAGACGCCGCTCGTCGTGGTCGCGCAAGCGGGGCGATACAAATCGCTGGCCGAACTGATCGCCGCGGCGAAGGCCAATCCCGGAAAACTGAATTACGCGAGCGTCGGCATCGGATCGGCGGCTCATTTCGGCGCGGAGCAGCTTGCCGTGGGCGCTGGCTTCTCCGCACAGCACGTACCGTTCCGAGGCGGCGAATGGCTGACAGAGGTCATGGCCGGCCGCGTCGATTTCGCCGTGTCACCGCTGACCAGCGCAATCGGCCTCATTCGCGACGGCAAGCTCGCCGCCCTCGCAATCAGCTCGTCGGCCCGGTCCGCTTCGCTCCCCAATGTTCCGACCGTCATCGAAGCGGGACTGACGGCCAAGGCGGCTTATCCGTTCTACACCGGCGTCTATGTCCCGGCAAAAACGCCTCGCGCGATCGTCGAAAAATTGCATGATGAGGTCGCGAAGGCCCTGGCGTTGCCGGCCGTCAAGGACCGCCTGGCGGCTGTCGGTGTCGAACCGATGCCCATGACGTTGAAGGAGTTCGACACCTTCTTCGAAAACGACGTCGCGGGTAACCTCGAGCTGGTGAAAACGGCAAAGATCCCGAGGCAGTAAGACTTCTCGGTAGGTCACACGCCGACCCTATAGATCTCGGTCCTGAACGCATCGGTGTCGCGGGTTTCACGCACGCAGCGCGACCCGCGGCCGGCCGGCAATGCGGCTTCAGACTTCAGGGCGATGGCCCGTCAATATCCGCTGTGCGACCCGCACCGCGCCCCTGAAACAGTACGCACATCACGGCGCCGACCATCACCAGCGTGAGGACCGCGCCGACCGGATCGCCGCAATCCCATCCGACGAACACCGCCAGCAGGACTGCGGCAGTGCCGAGTCCGATCCCTGAGAGGATATCCGGCGCGGCTGGAAATCGGCGCTGGCCTTGGATTCGAGTGGAAGCGGGCAGAGACGTCGGCATGGGAGCCTCTTCGGACTAGCCGCGGTACGTCCGACCGATACGTGCTCCCCATGCCATCGAGTGTGAGATGGCTCACAACGCACGCTTGAGCGGCGCGGCTCCGACCCGTGCGCGACACCCCGTCATACCCATGTGACGCGCATCACCAATCGGCCCTTGCGTCGACGCTAAACCGATCCCCGGCGCACCGAGCGGCGCCGAACGCTCAATCAGCTGTTAGGGAAAGGTTTCGTCATGCTTCTTCTTCAGGCCGAAAAGCTCACGATGGCGCGGCCGGTTCGCGAGCCGGTGATCGAGCCTTACCTCCGGAACACCGTGGCTGCCCGCGTTCACGCGTGGTGCGAATCCGCTGCCGTGAGATTCGTCGCCGCGCTCCATGAAACCCGTCGCCGGCAGGCCGCCAACACCCTCCATCAGTATCGCCACCTGATCGAGACCGTGAAGCCCGAGCACCACGATGATCGGGGAACGCCGTCATGACTCTCCTGATCGCCGACCACGCCCTGCTCGCCGGCGGCAGTTCGACGCTTGTCGTGTCGATCGTGTCGATCTTCGCCGGATCACTGGCGGCAGGACTCGCCGGGTTTGCGTTCTCGGCGATTTCCGGCGCAATCCTGTTCCACTGGATCGCGCCCGTGGAGGCCGTGCCGCTGCTTCTTGTCTGCAGCATCACCACGCAGCTCTTCAGCGTCACGAAGCTCTGGCGCACGATGCAATGGCGGCAATGCGTCCCCTATCTCGTCGGCGGACTGATCGGAATTCCGGTCGGCGCCCGCCTGCTGACCGACGTCGATGCCCGCACCTTTGCCGCAGGGTTCGGCGTCTTTCTCATCGGCTACAGCGCCTACTCGCTGCTGCGGCCACAGATCGTGGTCAGCCATGGCGGCCGGCTTGCCGAACTCCTCGCCGGCCTCGCCGGCGGCATCACCGGTGGCGCCACGGCCTTTCCCGGCGCCTTTCCGACGATCTGGTGCAATCTGCGCGGACTATCGAAGCTGGAGCAGCGCGGCGTCGTGCAACCCTTCATCCTGTTGATGCAGGTCGCCACGCTCGCCTATTTTTCCAAATTCGGCGTCCTCGCCTCGGCGACGTGGACGAGCTATTTGTGGTGCCTTCCCGCCGTGATCGGCGGCACGTGGCTCGGCCTTCAATTGTTCAACCGGATTGACGACGCGAAATTTCGGCGCCTTGTCCTGCTGCTTCTGCTGGTCTCCGGCCTCACCCTGATGGCGTGAGCGGCGAGGCTCACTCCTCGATGATTTCGTCGGCCAGCCGATCGGGCTTCAGGAGAACGATTGCGCCGCGCTCGATCCGAAGCAGTCGCGCCCGCTCCCACTGCCGCAATTGCTTGTTCGTGCTCTCGCGCGACGCGCCGATCATTTGGCTGATTTCGCGCTGCGTCACCCGAATCTTGGCCTGTGGCGATTCCGCCGCGGCCTTCTGGTGCAGGAACAGCAGCGCCTTGGCGAGGCGGCCTGACAGGTCGAGGAAGACAATATCTTCCACCTGCTCGCTCGTATGCCGGATACGGGCACAGAGAATCTCGATGAAGCGCAATGCGAGCTCCGGATATTTCCGCAGCACGGGCACGACCTCACGCCGGTCGATCACCATCACTTCGCTTCGCTCGATCGCGACGACGTCGGCCGAGCGGATGCCGCCGTCGAGCGCGGCGATCTCACCGAAAATCTCACCCGGAAGGATCAGGTTGAACACAGCGCTGCGGCCACCTTCTGACGGCGTGTCGACCCGCATCGCGCCCGACAGAAGCACGCAAAGGCTGCTTCCCTGATCACCCTTGCGGAACAGGACGGCGCCTTTGCGCACGGTCCTCGTCACGGCACGCGGGCCTAACTCGTTGACGATCGAGGCATCGAGCCCCCGAAAGAATGGATGCGCTCGCAGGACCGCGGCCCGGTCGAGCGGCTCCCGTCTGGGTTGTCCGTCGCTGTCCTTCTGCACGCCGTCGCCTCCACAGCACGGGAATCCCGTTCATCGTGAGGGTACGATGAACACGCCGCTCCTCATAGCACTGCTTTGAGATCCGCCAGGGCCCGCCGGCCTCAATATGCCGCGTCGTCGGGGTAGCATTCCTTTTGCGGCCAGTCCGAAAGCCACTTTTCGGCGACCGCCTGACCCTCCGCCCGGAGCTCGTCCATAAACTTGCGGCTTCTGTTGAATTTCGACGAGTACCGCAGTTTGTCCGCCGTCTCTTTCGTCATCTTGATCGTGCGGATCGTGATCGGCTTATGCTCCTTGCCGAATTTGTCGTCTTTATATGCCTTGCACCACTCATTGACCGTCAGGATGAAATCCAATTCCTTGTTGAGCGACAGGTTGCCCATCAACTCGTTCTGCCGGTCCTGGATGTCGGCATTGGTCACCGGCAACTCCGGCCACTGCTGCGGATTGATGCGAATGATCCAGACCTCATCGGGCACGTCTTTCGTGCCCGCGACGAATTCGCGCACCGGCGGGTTCTGCGAGTACAGGCCGTCCCAGAAATAGTCACGGCCGATCCGCTCGGCCTGCCGCAAGGTGGGCAAGGAGCCAGACGCTGCGAGACTCCGCAGTGTCAGCGGCAGACGCTTGCGCCAGCGATGCATCACGCGCGGCTCATGTGCGACAGACTTGTTGCAATTGGAGTCGAATACGGTTTCAGCGCCATCAATCACCTCGGACGCGCCGAGGAGCACGCGTGTCTTGACGGCCGGCCAATCGACCTGATCGAAATGCGGGCAGGCTCCGGCGACCATCGTATCGAAATCGTAGTACTCCTTGCGCACGCCCAGCGGCGGCAGACCCGCGGTCATCGCCTTGCTGAGAAGTCCGGCAGGGTTGACGCCGAAGACCGGCACATTCAAGCCAAGCACCGGCACTTCCTGTTCTTCGGCTCGAATGGCGGTGTATGCGGCCGCGTTGAGCGCGATCTCGGCCGGTGTCTTAGCCGCGAAATCGTCCCAGAACGAATTGAGCTTCTCGCTCGCCTCGCGAGGCGATCCCGGCCGTCCAGCCTTCGGGGCGAGGCCATACCAAACCATCAACGCGCAGAGCGCTCCGGCCGATGTGCCGCTGATCCCGGTGAACTCAAATCGCTTCCGTTGTTCGATGTCCTTGAGAATTTCCGTAAGGACACCGGCTTCGAACGCGGCGTGTGCGCCTCCGCCCTGGCAACCGACGACTACCTTCTTCGGCACGGCCTTATCCATTGCGCGGATTCCCCGGCTGCGTCATAGATCGATGCTTGAAGATTTTTCTATATTAGCAGGCTTCTCGTGCTTGCTCCAGCACACACAAGTCTTTTCGAACGTGCGACTCTTGCGGTCTGTGAAATCCGTTTTCTTCTCTCCGCCCGACCGCTCGCCGTGGGACGGTCGCGCATCTCCAATTTCCCTCGCTCAACTCTCAGCGGCCGCCACTGAACTCGATTACCTCGGTGGTAGACATTTGAGGCCAAGCCTTAACGCTCCCTAGAGGTTAGTTTCAATTCCGAGTGGGCGCGCGGCAATGGCCGCTCATAAGCTGTGAGAATATACAACTTATGATGGAATGGCGAGGTATGGTCGCGCGTGTATTCGTCGCGCGCAACGTGCCCCGGCCGGGATTTTGGATTATACTTCATTGGCTTTGACGGGCGGCCGATCTTTCGACGGCAACCCCAATCCCCCGGGATTTCAGGGCGCGACAATGAGTATTGGTACATGGCTCCAGCAGCACGGGCTCGGCCAATACGAAGCGTTGTTCGTCGAGAACGCGATCGACACGGATGTGCTGCCGGAAATCACGGAAGACGACCTCGCCAAGCTCGGAATTCCGATCGGCGACCGTAAGCGTCTCATAAATTCGATCAGGCCGCGCTCCGAAGAGACCGCCCCGCCGAGCAACGGGAACGGCTTCGCGGACACAGCCGGATCGCCGCGCGTGCGCGGTGCGGCTGAGCGCCGTCATCTGACGGTCATGATCTGCGATCTGGTTGGCTCGACCAAACTGGCGGGCCGTCTTGATCCCGAGGAGATGGCCGCAATCATCGATGCCTTCCAGGCCGCATGCGCCCGTATAACGCTCGCCTATGATGGGTTCATCGCAGACTTCCGCGGCGATGGCATCTTGGCCTATTTCGGCTACCCGAAGGCGCACGACGACGATGCCGAGCGTACGGTGCGCGCCAGTCTCGACATCGCGGCCGCCATCCCCAAGCTCGTGACGCCAGCAAAGGAGCCACTGGCGGTCCGTATCGGCATCGCCAGTGGACTGGTCGTCGTCGGCAATGCAGGCCGGGACGGCATACCGCGCGAGCACGCCGTGATCGGCGACACGCCAAACCTCGCCGCACGCATTCAGGGCCTTGCCGAGCCCGGGATGGTCGTTGTCGGCCCTTCGACCCGCAAGCTGCTCGGAAACCGCTTTGTCCTGCGGGATCACGGTGTCCATCAGTTGAAGGGGATCACCGAACCGGTCGCCGCCTGGGTCGTTGACGGTGTATTCGGCTCGGAGAGCGTGTTCGACGCCGTCGATACCAGGCACGCGCTTATCGGGCGCGAGAGCGAGCTCGAATTCCTGCTCAAGCGGAAACGTCTCGCCTGGAAGGGCACCGGCCAGATCGCGTTGATCTCGGGCGAGCCCGGAATCGGCAAGTCGCGGCTTGCCGCGGCAATCGAGCAGCAAATCGGCAGCGAGCCGCATACGACCCTGCACTATCAGTGCTCGTCCTATCACACGAACAGCGCGCTCTATCCCTTCATCGCCCGCATCGAACGCGCCGCCGGCTTCAGGTCCGACGATACGGCCGAGCAGCGGTTGGAAAAGCTCAAGGCCGCGTTGAGCCTGCCGGGCGCCCCGGCGCCAGAGACATTGCCGCTGTTCGCATCGCTGCTCTCGATCCCGCTTGGAGAGCAATATCAGCATGTCGTCAGCAATCCGGCTCAGCGGCGCCGGCTCATGCTGGGCGCCATGCTCGATCAGTTCGAAGCGCTGGCGCGGCAGAAGCCGATCCTGCTGATCTTCGAGGACGCGCAGTGGGCCGACCCGACTTCGCTCGAGCTCCTCAATCTGGCCGTCGATCGTGTACGAAAATTGCCCGTCTTTGCCGTCTTCACGTTCCGTCCCGAATTCGACCCGCCGTGGATCGGACTGCCGAACGTCGGCAGCCTCAGGCTTGGGCCTCTGAACCGGAGCAGCGTCGAGAACATCATTGCGCAGGTCGCCCGCAACCACAGCCTGTCGCCTGTCCTGACCAACGAAATCGTCGCCAAGACCGATGGCAATCCGTTGTTCGTCGAAGAACTGACGAAAGCCGTGCTCGAGGGGGCCGTTCCAGGCGAAAATGCGGATGCAGGCGGGGCCAAGGAAGCCCTGCCCTCAATCGTTCCCTCCACGCTGCATGACTCACTGATGGCGCGACTCGATCGGCTGGAAGCAGTGAAGGAGATCGCGCAGATCGGCGCGGCCATCGGACGAGAGTTCTCTTACGCGCTGATGCGCGAACTAGTTGCCGGCGACGACCCGCCGCTGACCGCAGCGCTGGACAAGCTCGAACAAGCCGAGCTCGTGTTTCGACGCGGCCAGCCGCCCGACGCGACATACACGTTCAAGCATGCACTCGTTCGCGACATCGCTTACGAAAGCCTACTCAAGACGCGTCGAAAGCAGCTTCACGGGCAGATCGCGCGCACGCTCGAAGCCAAATTCAACGACATCGTGCTGGGCCAGCCCGAGCTCGTCGCCTACCACTTCAGCGAAGCGGGGGTGTTCGAGCGCGCGGTCCGGTATTGGCTCAAGGCCGGCAATCTCGCGCTCAATCGCTCTGCCAACGCCGCCGTCGCGCATTTGCAGCAGGGCTTGAGGCAGATCCCGAGCGTCGAGGACGAGACCGCTCGGAAGACGCTCGAATTGTTGTTGCAGACCTCCCTTGGCAACTCGCTGCAAGCCCTCAAGGGCTGGAGCACCGAAGAGGTCAAGGACGCCTATACGCGCGCACTCCACCTGTGTCAGGAGACCGGGCTTGACCAGGACGCGCTGCCGGCCATTTTCGGCCTATGGACCTGGAATTTCGTGCGGCCGTCCTTTGGCGAGGCGAAGCTTCTGGCCGGGCACCTGCTCCATGCCGCCGAGACCATAGGCGACTCCGCCTACAAGGTGCTCGGACATGAAGCTCTGGGCTTCACCTTCCTGGCGCAGGGACATTTCCGCGCTGCGCGCACCGAGCTCGAGCGCAGCATGGCCTTGTGCGGAGAAGCGGACCCCACACGATACATCGAGATCTCCGGACAGGATCCGCGGGTTCACGCCCGCCTCTATTACGGGATGTCGCTCTGGTTCCTCGGACTGCCCGACCAGGCCTTGCGCGCCTGCGCAGAAGCGCGCGTCTACGCCGAGGCCTCGCGCCGCCCGTTCACCGAAGCAATGGCGCGGACAATCAGTCTGCGGATTCATCAGTTGCGGGGCGAAGCAGGCATCGTTGCGCGGAAGGCCAATGCCGCCATCGAGTTGTGCAAAGAGCATGAGTTCGCCCATTACCATGCGATGGCGCTGGTTCTCCGCGGCTGGGCGACGGCGCTCGAAGGGCGGTTCGAAGACGGCTGCCACGACATACTTGAAGGCCTGAAACGGGAGCAGGACACCGGCGCCTCGCTCTACGAATCCTACGGCCAGGCTCTGCTCGCCGAGGTTCACATCAAGAACGAGCGCTACGACGACGCGGTCGAACTGTTGCAGAAGGCGGCCGACCGCCTCGAGCGTCGCGGGTCCGAATATTTCTATGCCGCCGAAATCCATCGCCTGCTCGGTGAAGCACATCTTCGCCGCGGGCGTGACCTCGACGCCGGCGAAAAATCGCTGATGAAAGGGTTGGCAATCGCGCGCAACCAGGACGCCAAATCGTTCGAGCTGAAGCTGCTCGTCAATCTCTACGAACTATACGAGGCACGACAGAGCGCCGGACAATATGAGGCGCCGCTGCTTCAGATATTCCGGTCGTTTGGCGAAGGCTTCGACACGGCCGATCTGGTCAAGGCCGAAGGCAAGCTGAAGACCGCGGGACTTGTCTAAGCCTGCGCGCGGCGTCGACCTTTACACCCCTGCGATCGCTGGTGCTGCGAACTGATCGCTGATCGTGCGAAGGATGTGGGCGCGATCCTCGGCGATCAGGAAGTGCGAACCTTGGCGCAGCTGGTTCTCGAAGCGCGCGGTCGTCATCTCACCCCAGGCTTCCGAATGCTTCTCCGACACCCAGGGGTCCCTGTCGCCGACAAAGCTGGTGATCGGACAGGAGAACCGTTCGCCCGGACGGTAGACATAATTGAACGCCATGCCAAACTCGGCGCGGATCGTCGGCAGCAAGGCGTCGCGCAGTCTCCGGACCGCGAGCATTTCGTCCGCGGCCGACGTGTCGAATTGACGAATGATGCCGGCGAAAATCTCGTCGTCTTGCGCGTAGGCGGGGCGGCTCGGGTCGAAGCGTGGATGCAGCATCATGTCGTAGACGAGGTTGTCCTCGAAATCGCCCATGGCGCGCAGCAGGTGCGGCGGCCGCGATCCGCAGGCGAACAGATGCGCGAGAAGCTGCCGGCTTTTCTGCGGGAGAGCACAAGCCGCCGTGAACATGGTGAGGCCGCCGAGGCAATGACCGAAGAATGCCGCCGGCCTGTCGATCCACGAGACAAGCTCCGGCATCAGGCGATCCACGAACGCATCCATGTCCTCGACCGGCGATTCGTTGATGCGCGTGCCTCGGCCCGGCGCTTCGACGGCGACGACCTCGACCGCGTCTCCGAGCAATTGCGGCCAAGACCTGAATGTCACCAGCCCACCGCCGGCATAAGGGAAGCAGAATAGACGGGCTTTCGCACGCGGCGTCGGCCGCGGAGAGACGAGCCATTTCGTCGCCTCTCGTGTGATAAACGGCGCGGCGACGGGCTCGGCCTCCTCGGCTTCCATTTCGGTGCCGTCATGGACTACCGGCGCTTCAGTGCTGATGATGCCAGCCGCCACCGACGTCGCAAGCAATTCCATGACGTGGTCGGTCAGTTCGGTAATGGTCGGGCCGGAAATTAGCTCGGTGACCGAAACCGGAATGCCGATCTCGTCCTCGAGCCGGTTTGCGAGCGACACCGAACGTAGCGAGTCGAGACCGATCTCATTCAACGGACGATCCAGATCGATCGGATCTTGGAAGCCGAGCTCCAGCATGACATGGCGCTGGAGGAGGCTCTGGATCGCCGGCCGCCCGCCCTCCCCCGTCGCCGCGGGCAATGGCGGCCGCGACTGCACCGGCGCAACCGGAAGAACAATACTGTCGCCCTGCGGGGCAATCACACGGTGAATGTCGGCACTCCTGTGGCCGGCCAGCTCCGAGAGGAATGGTGGGCTTCCGACCCGGCGCGCATAGATCGGCCAGTCCGCGACAGCGAGCGCGATCTGGCCGACGTCCCGCAGCATCAGTCGATCGAACAACTCCATGGCCTCGCTCGGCACGAGGTCTTTCATCCCCAGGCTCGACCACATCTCCTGGCCGCGCGCACCGGACACGGTCGCGAGCCCACCCTCCGACCACGCGCACCAGTTGATGGCGATGGCCGGCAGGCCGACGGCGCGACGGTGCGCCGCGAGACAATCGAGAAACGCTGCGCTCGACGTGTAGTTGGCCTGACCGGCCGAGCCGAGGACGCTCAAGAGCGACGAATTCAGCACGAAGAAATCGAGCTCCATCGCTTTCGTCTGTTCGTGCAGCAACCAGCTTCCGTAGACGCGCGAGGCAAACAGCGGCGCAAAGCGCGCCCAGTTCATCCGCGCGAGGATTCCGTCATCGAGGACGCCGGCCGAATGAACGACGCCCTTGAGCGGCGGCATTTTGCTGCGGATCATGTCGAACAGGCGACGGACCTCGTCCTCGCGGCTGACATCAGCGGTCACAGCGTGAATGGCCGCGCTGCCTCTCTCCTGCGCAGTAAATAGAGCTTCGACACGATCTGGCGTCGCGTTGCGGCCGGTCAGCACGATGTGCTTCGCGCCCTTGGAGATCAGCCATCGCGTCGTGCTCACGCCAAGCATGCCGAGGCCGCCGGCGATCAGGTAGGTCGCGTCTGGCTGAATATGCGGCCGTTTCTCGGGAAGCGCATCCAACCGCTGCCGGACGAAGCGTGCGACGCTGCGTGCACCGTCTCCGCCAATGGCGATCTGCGTCTCGCCGTCCGGAGCGACGAGCTCAGCGGCCAGCGCCTCTACGGCCGGCGCCGCGTCGTCGTCCGGCCGCAGTTCGACCAACCCGCCCCAGATGTTTGGGTATTCAAGCGCGATGGTGCGCCCGAGCCCCCACAGGCACGCCTGCACCGGGTTGAAACGCCGCGCGTCGCCGCTTGCATCCTGCGCTTCGCGCGTGACGAGCCACAATCGTAAGTCCGTCGCGATTGCCGACCGCGTAGCCGTCAGCGCGTGCACGATATCGAGTGCGCCGCGACACGCCGCCTCGCTTCCGTGCGCGAGCGTCTCGGGGTTCAACTCTTCGACTCCGGGCGCATCGAGCCCCCGCAGGTACACGATGCCCCTGACCGGCAGCCGCTCGTCGGCGGCGATCTGCTGCAGAACCGCGCGATGGTCCTCGGCCTGCCGCGCGTCGATCGTCCAGGTATGGCTGTCGTGCTGATGAAAGGCCTCGCCCGCATGCACGAGATGACAATGTGCGCCGCGTGCCGTCAGCCGTTGCGCCAGGGCCTCGGCGACACCGGTCCGATCGGCAAACAGGACCCACGCACCGGGTTCGGCCTTTGGGTTCGTTGCTGTATGAGGGCTCTTTCGCCACGTGACCGAATGAAGGACGCGGCCGTCTCCCTGCGCGGCCGCGGTGCCGAGCTTCAGCAGCCGTACCTTCAGCCCTTTCAGTTCCGCTGCGAGGCGTCCGCCCGAGTCGTACACACGGATGTCGACGGTCTGCGTCACGCCGTCGCCGCCCTCGCGCAAGCGGGCATGCACCCAGGCCTCACGAAGGCCGTCCGTGCGCAGCGAATATCGCTCGAGCGAAATTGGCAGCCAGCACCGGCCGCTCGCCTGCCCGGCCTCCGCATCCTCGATCACGAACGGATAGGCATGCAGGCAGGCGTCGAGAAATGCAGGATGAGCAGCATAGGCGGCGCCATCGCCGGGCTCCTGCAGGCGGACCCGCGTCAGTATCTCGCCCTCTCCGACGTGCAATTCCTCGATGCCACGAAACCTTGGACCGTATTCGAGGCCCAGCCGCTGCAGCCTCGAATAGATATCTGCGCGCGACAGCGCCTTCGGGCACCGCGAGAGAATATCCCGCGGATCGAAGCCTGCGTCGTCCTCCGCAGACTGCCGGCACAGAACACCCGTCATGTGCTCGACGAAGGGACCCGGCGCACCCGCCGGCCTGCTCGCCAGGCTGACGCCGAACCGGTCCGACTTCATCGGCCTGACCGTCACGCGGACGAGACGGTCCTCGTCCGCGTCGATCGCCATCGCCTGATGATGCGTGGCCCGTTCGAAAGCCACATCTTGCGTTTCAAGGCGGCGACGCCCGATTGCCATGACGGTCTCGAGCTCGACTGTCGTCGGCAGGAACACCTGCCCGAACACCTTGTGATCGGCGAGATAACCGAGATCGCGGAGGCTGTAACGTGTCTCGTAGATGTCCTCCTTGCCGGCGCCGCTCACGTGCACGCCGACGAGCGGATGTGGCTGCGCGGCTGAGCTGCGCTGGCTGCGTCCGGGCAAGGCATCCAACCAGTACCGCTTGCGCTCGAACGGATAGGTTGGCAGCGGGATCCGACGTCCCCCATTTTCCGCATGGACCGCCGCCCAGTCGATGTCGACGCCGGCACGGAAGAGCGCCGCCAGCATTTCTGCGGTCGCGTCGCCGTCCGGTTTCTGACGGTTGAGCGAGCCTACAAGCGTTGCCGTCTTGCCAGCGCTTGCAAGGCACGCCTGCGCAAGCGGCAGCAGGACCGGATGCGGACCGATCTCGAGGAAGGCTTGACAATCGAGTGCGGCGATCGCCGCCATTCCGTCGCCGAACCGTACCGGCTCGCGCGTATGTCGTCGCCAATAGGCTGCATCCGGCGCGGCGTCCATTACCGCGCCCGTGAGGTTCGAGACCACGGGCAGTCGCGGCGACGCATAGGCAAGCGTACCTGCGATCCGTTCGAGATCGTCGAGGATCGGATCGGTTCGCGGCGAGTGGAAGCCATTCGATATGCGCAGTTCTCTCGTGTCGATTCCGATGCGACCAAGTTCTTGCAAAAGCCGCCTGAGCTCGTCGCGGTCGCCCGTGAGGACGGTGTTCGACGGGCCGTTCATGGCGGCGACCGTCACACCCGGCGCAATGCTCTCGATCAGCTCACGCAACCTGGCATGTGGCGCCCAGACCGCCGCCATTGCACCACCGGCGGGCACCTTGTGCATCAGGGCGCCGCGCGCGATCGCGAGCCGCATCGCGTCTTTCAACGATAGTACGCCGGCAATGCAGGCGGCGGCGATCTCACCCAGGCTATGGCCGATCAGAACGTTCGGGGTGATGCCCCACGACCTGAAAAGTTCGGCAAGCGCGTATTCGACGGCAAGAAGCGCGGGCTGCGTGTAATCGGTCCGGTTGACCAGCGCCTCTTCACCGCCGCCTTTCGCGAAGACCACCTCCAGCAGGCTGTGCTCGAGATGGGGCCGCGCCAAGCGCTCGCAGTCGTCCATCGCATTCCGGAAAACCGCGCGAGTCCGATACAGTTCCGCGGCCATTCCGGCGTGCTGCGGCCCCTGGCCGGAGAACATGAAGGCGATGCGCGGCTTGCCCAAACGCTTGAGCTTGGTCACGGCCGCCCCGGTGGTCTCGAGCCACGTGCGCAACTCCCGCTTCAGATCGTCAATGGTGCGGGCCAATGAGGCGAAGCGAAATGCGAATTGGCCGCGGCTCAGGCAGGTCGTGTAGCAGATGTCTTCGATCGTGGCCTGCGGACTGGTCTCCAGATAGTCGAGGAGCTGGCGCACGCGGGCGACAAGCCCGCCCGCGGTCTTGGCCGAAAGGATCGCGACCGGCAGGACCGGAAGCGACACCGTCTCGACCGGCGGGGCCTCCTCCAGCACGGCGAAGGCATTCGTGCCGCCAATGCCGAGGCTGTTGAGCCCAACCTGCCGAGGACCGTCGCCTGCGGGGAGATCGCGCAAACGGTCGTTCACGAAGAAGGGCGAGCCGGCGAAATCGATACGCGGATTCGGGGTGACGTAATTGATGCTCGGTGGGATCTGCCTGTGCTCGAGAACGAGCGCCGTCTTGATGATGCCGGCGATGCCGGCCGCCTGTTCCGGATGTCCGATATTCGCCTTCAGCGATCCGATCGCACAATATTGCCCGCGGCCGCGCCCGCCCTGGAATGCCTTGCTCAGCGCCTCGATCTCGAGAGGATCGCCGACGATCGTTCCGGTCGAGTGGCACTCGACATAGCCGATCCTGTCGGCACTCGTCCCGGCCGCCACGATCGCGTCCGCTACGGCCTGCGCCTGCTGGCCGACGCTCGGCGCGGTGTAGCTGATCTTGCCTGAACCATCGTTGTTGACGGCCGTTCCCTTGATGACGGCGACGATGCGGTCGCGGTCCGCGAGCGCCCGGTCGAGCCGCTTGAGCAGGACCGCGCCGACGCCGCTGCCGAAGATCGTTCCCTGCCCGTCGGCATCGAAGGGACGGCAGTGCCCGTCCAGGGAGTACAGATTGCGCTTCTCCGCGAGATAGCCCTGCACCTGCGGCACCCGCACCGACGAGGCGCCGGCCAGCATCATCTCGCACTCGCCGAGCCGCAATATCTGACAGGCCTGGTGCACCGCCAAAAGCGACGACGAGCAGGCCGACTGCACGGTGAAGCTCGGGCCGCGCAGGTTGAGCTTGAACGAAACGCGCGTGCTCAAGAAGTCCTTGTCATTGCTGATGTGTACCGCGCTGGCGGTCTGACCGGGAAATTCGTCGTGATCGACGTTGGCGAGCAGATAGCTCGAGACGACGCCGCCACAGGCCGACACCACTCCAATTTTGCCGGGATAGCTGTAGGGGTCGTAGCCGGCGTTCTCTACCGCTTCCCACGCGACTTCGAGAAACAGCCGGTGCTGAGGATCCATCAGCGCGGCCTCCTTCGGCGACAGGCCGAAGAAGGCGGCATCGAACATCTCTGCGTCACGGAGGATCGGCGCGGCCTTCACATAGTTCGGATTGGCGATCAACGACGGCGGCACGCCGGCTGCCAGCAGCTCCGCATCCGAAAAGAAGGTGATCGACTCCGTGCCGTTACAGAGATTGTCCCAGAATGCCTCGACGGTCTCCGCCCCCGGAAAGCGGCAGGACATTCCGACGATCGCAACGTCCGATTCTCGGAGCGTGTTTGCCATGGCATCACACCTGCGGGCGCACGTCCTCAGGCGACTCTTGGCAAGTTCGAATGCGTCAACACCACGACCTTCATGAGAAGCCAACTCCCGAAACCGCGTGTTGAGTATGGGCGTTCACGGCGCCGTATCGTCGTCCTGCTTGCTCTGCCCGGTCGCGTTCTTCAGCCGGGTCAATGTATCGATCATCGAGCCGATGACCGCTTCCTGCGCCTCGATCATTGCCATCGAACCGGAGACCAATTTCGGTATGGCCTCCTTGGACGCCGTCCCGATCTTCTCCTCGAGGCCGGAGAACGTGTCGCGCCACTTCCGCGACGGGTCGAAGACCATCATCAAGGCGTAGAGCTCGCGAAGCGCGAAATTCTGCACCGGCAGAACGCAGTTTCCGTCCTTCAGGTTGTTCTTCAAAATCCCGAGCATATCGCGCTGCGCCGCCAGCACGGGCAAAGCCAGGAGCGCAAAATTCTTCACCGCGCGGCCACTGGCGCCTTGAAGGTCATCCGGCTGTTGCATCGGACCGTCCCCGCACCTCATCCAGGTCCCGGCAGCAAGTATCGCCGCGATCGGATGGCTCTCAATGCCGTGCGCGCAGCATAGCAATTTGCAGAGCCGGACAACAGCGTGCCACGAGCCCGCTTCGTGTCGCCAAATCGCAGTCAAGGTAACGGTGGTGTAAACGTCCGGCCGTGAATTGGCGACACGGGATGATTGTCTGCGCCTGCTGGTGCGCCCGCGTCGCCGGGCGGCCCGCGGCGGCCGCCCGTCCCGGACCAGGCTCCTACCGATAGACCTGCGGATCGAGGTCGTGTTTCGGCAGGGCCTTGAGGTTCATCGATCGCTCAAGCGCCCGGATATCGAGATCGGCGGATCCCAGAGAAGCGGCGTCACCGGTCGAGCGCGGCGCCACACTGGCCATCAGCATGGTGCCGGAGAAGACCAGCAATCCCAGGATCACGTACATCAGCTTCAACATATGAGCCTCCTGTTCTTGACTGTTGCGCCGTCGACCGCGCGGCTACGGGCCGACGAACGGGCCGGACATGGAGCCGTCCGTCCAGGTCATGGCGGCCAGGATGAGCGACAGGATCAGTCCGCCCGCCGACACGCCGATCAGCAGCACGATCTCAGGCACAGGCCGGCTCTTGCGTTCCTGTTTCGCGAAAAGCGTGATGGTCATTTGCGTCTCCTCTTCCCTGTTGAACCGGCTTTGCCTTTTGTGGCTGGTCCGGCTGCGACAATGGCGATCATGGTCGGGGTCGAAGCCGCGTTCAGTGAGAGCGCTCACACAGTCGCGGAAAACTTTTCCCGAGCGGTCCTAGTGCGTTGTGGAAGGTCGATCATTGCCGCGACAGCCCGCGGCCACGCGCGACGTCGCGCGGGATGTCACCGGCTCCGGCGACAGACACCGGCGCGGTCGCGGCCGCCGTCCTTGCGGCCTGATCCGGCCGGCCGGCCGAATACGCGGCCAGGAAGACGTAAAGGAGCACCCAGACCGCGGCGACGACGCCGGCGCGGGTGAAATCGCTACGCGTGAACTCTCGGGATGACGTCTGGTGTTTCATCGCACGCCCCATGGCGCGCCGCATGCTTGCCCGGCGGGCGACTGCGTGCGCCTCGGGCATTGATATGTCCGGCGCGCGCGCCTGGAGGTGAACCAGGTCACACAGAGGAGCTCTGGTCGGGTGCGGGAAGAATTTGCGCGGACTGTAATTCGGGTCACATCGGGCGCGATCGCACCGTGACATCGTCCACGGTGGCTGACGTCGGATGACAACGGGCGTCAACCGCAAACAGATGGCTCAAACCCGAGGACAAAGTCATGCGTAATTCGAAGCAGTTCACCGTGACGGCGGCCGCGATTGCGGTCGTGACCTTCATCGCTCTCGGCACGACGGCGGCCGTAGCGGCGCCCGGCAACGTCGGTCCGGGCCGTGGCGATGCCACCCAGACCATCCCGACGCAGGACAACTGCATGCAGTCTCCGGCGTCGACCAGCTACACGCCCTGCTGGAACAACGGCTGATCACTCCGGGCCTCCGTGCTCCGGCACGGAGGCCCGTTCACGTGACGTGGGGCACCGATCCAGGATCGGCCGCCGGGGGCGAGATCGCAATCGCGCAGAGGTGACACGATGCGCAACCATGCCATTCGATCGATCGCAGTCTTGCCGATGTTGGTCCTGATGGCGCTGCCGACGGATGCTCGCGGCGGTCCCTACACCGACCACGCGGAAATGATCTGGTCGTCTCGCGACGGACTGCTGCGATCCCACCAGAGCGCATCGACGAACCCGGATGTGGAAACCTCAGGCGAACGGTCAAACCAGTTTGCCGATCCGGAACCGGCACGGTCCCAGGGCGTCCTGATCTGCGAGCCGTTCCGCTGATGCGATCCTAGTCACGCTGGCGAGACAGTGCTGCAGCCCGTCCCGGGCGCGGCGCGATCCTGGATATCTCCATCACCAGCTTTTCGGTCATGGCGTTGGCGAAGGCTTCGAAGTTGACGATCTGGAGGGCGAAGGCGCCCGCCCCGCCAATGACATTATCGGCGTAATAGCGCTGGAGACCGCCGGGAGGATGGGTGTGGTAGTAGAGATAATTGGCGACCTCGCCACCCGTCTTTTCATTGATAATCGCGAGACCGTTGATCGTTATGCCTTTCGCGACGGCGTCATCACGTGCCGCCGTCACCGAGCGGCCTGAATTGCTGGTGCCATCGCCGGATACGTCAATGACACGACGGCCCGCATCGAGTTTGGACGCTTCCAGCCGCGCAACCGCGAAATCAATTCCGTCGCCGATAGCGGTTCGGCCATAGCTCGTTCGCGGGGCGGCCTTCAGACGCTCCGCGAAGGCCGCGGCGCTGTCGCGGTCGCGAATGATAGCCCAGTCCGCGACGACGGCCTGCTGTTCGATTCCGGCCCATTCGATGAAGCAGAGCGCCACGGCGCGATTGGGCAAGGCTTCGATGGCAGCCAGGAATTGCTTGCTGGTGATCGCCGCGGCGTAACCCTGCCGCTGAAGCTCGAACTCCTCCTGGTCGATGCTGCGCGACACATCGGCGGCAAGTGCGACGGCGACGTCGACGGTCTGCGCCGATGCCGGCCCGACCGGTCCAAAAATCCCGGTCACCACCGCGGCGCTCAGCGCAAGGATGACAAGCGGACGCATGATCGGCACCCGTCGGCACGCGTGGCTAGAACAGGCCAAGGGTGCCGCAAGCGATCAGAACTGACCAGAGTCAGCCCCATTACAGGTTCGTGATCGTGCGTCCGGCCGGAAGGCTGTGGTCTACCAGGGCCTTCGATGTTGGACGCCCGAATTGCCGCCGCGGTGCCGGCTATTGTGCCTTCAGACCCGCGGTTTTGGCCACCGCCGTCCAACGCGCCACTTCCGACTTGAAGAAGGCATCGAACTCCGCGGGGCTGGTGGCCATGGGCTCGACGCCGATCGCGGCGATGCGGTCACGCGTTTCGGGCTGCTTCATCGCTTCGACGACCGCGCGGTTGAGCGTCGCGACGATGTCGGGCGGGGTGCCGGTACGGACCAGCACGCCCTGCCAGGCCTGGACTTCGAGATCGCCGCCCAGTCCCGCTTCGTCGATCGCCGGAATGTCCTTGAAGGACGCCAGCCGTTTGTGGCTCATCACCGCCAGCGCGCGCAGCTGACCCTGCTGGATGAAGCTCTGCATGGTCGAGGTCGGCGTGTCCCACAGCAATTGCGTCTCCCCGGCGACGAGGCCCTGCATGGCCGGCGCACTGCCGCGATACGGCACGTGGATGAGACGGATGCCGGAGCGGCGCGCAAACAGTTCGGCGGCCATGTGCGCGGAGGAGCCGACGCCGCCCGAACCATAAGTAATCGTATCGGGCGCAGCCTTCGCAGCGGCGACGACGTCGGCGACACTGCGATATGGCGACTTCGACGTTGCCAGCATGAACAGCGGCACTGTCGCGACCTGCGAGACGGCCGTGAGATCGTGCGTCGTATCGTAGTTGAGCTTCGTCAGCGCCGGCGCGACCGCCAACGAAAAGATGCCGAACAGCAGCGAGTGGCCGTCGGCGGGGGCGGTGAGGACCGAGTTCGCCGCGATACTGCCGCTGCCGCCGGGGCGGTTCTCGATGATGACGCTCTGGCCGAGGATCGGCCCCATGCCGTGCGCCAGCACGCGCGCGACCGCGTCGACCGTGCCGCCGGCGGCGAAGCCGACCTCGATCTTGATCGTGCGGTCGGGAAATGCCGCGCTGGCGCCGCGCGGCAGGGCTATGGCGGCGCCGGCGGCGAGCCCCGAGAGCGTCAGGGCGCGGCGGGTCATCAGTGGCGATGTCACGGATTCGTCTCCCCATGCGGCCGCCCCAGGATCAGATCGGCGGCTTTCTCAGCAATCATGATCACGGGGGCGTTGATGTTACCACCGACAAGATCGGGAAACACCGATGCATCGACGACGCGCAAAGCATCGACCCCGCGCACGCGCAGCTCGCCGTCGACCACCGCTTCCTCGTCGGCGCCCATACGGCACGTGCCGCAGGGGTGATGCGCGGTGACGGCGGTCTTGCGTACGTATTCCTTAAGGTCGGCGTCGATGTCGATCCCCTCGCCTGGGCCTATCTCGCGCGCGACGTGCGGCGCGAGGCGCGGCAACCTGGCAAGTTCTCGAAAGATTCGGATTCCCGCGGACAGTTTCTCCCAGTCCCGCTCGACCGACAGCAGGCCCTGCCTGATCTTCGGACGCGCCGCGGGATTGGCGGATGCGAGGGAGATCGAGCCGCGGCTCTGCGGCCGCAACAGCACGACACGGCAGGCGAAGCTGTCGGCAAAGCCAGACGAGAACGGCGGCAGATAGGGCTTCGCGGCGAGCGAGCCGGCGATGAAGAGGAGCTGAATGTCGGGGATCGGCTCGTCAGCGCGCGAGCGCACGAATCCGGTGATGCCGCCCGGCAGTTCGGTGGCGAAGCCCGTGCCGGCGACAAGCCCCTGCCCCAGCGTCCAAAGGAGGCGGTCGGCCCGCATGTGGCGCAGCAGCGGGCTCTCGTCGCGGCGTCCATATACGAGAAGCGCCGCGAGGTGGTCCTGCAGGTTCTTGCCTACCCCCGGCACAGATGCCGTCACCGCAATGCCATGCCGAGCAAGCTCGACGGGGTCGCCGACCCCTGACAGCATGAGCAGTTGCGGCGAGTTGATCGCGCCTCCACACAGGATAACTTCGCGCTCCGCGCTCGCCGTGCGGCGCTCACCGTTGCGGACATAATCGACGCCGCGCGCGCGCGTCCCGGCGAACAGGACACGCTGCACGAGGCTGTCGGTCTGGATGGTGAGGTTGGCGCGTCCGCGCACCGGATGCAGATAGGCGGTGGCGGCGCTCTCGCGGTGGCCGCGCCGGATCGTCATCTGCATGCGGCCGAAACCGTCCTGCCGCGCACCGTTGTAGTCGTCGTTGAGCGCGTATCCCATCTCCGCCGCTCCGGCGAGATAGGCATCCACCAAAGGGTCCTGATAACGCGCTTTCCGTGTCGCGAGCGGCCCATCGCCGCCGCGAAATTCGCTGGCTCCGCCCTCCCAGATCTCCTGCTTGCGAAAATAGGGCAGCACGCGATCGTAGGACCACGCCGGCAGGCCGCGCGCGGCCCAGCGGTCGTAATCGGCGCGATTGCCGCGCACGTAAGCCATCGCGTTGATGGTCGATGATCCGCCGATCACCTTGCCGCGCGCGACTTCGATGCTGCGGCCATGCATCGCTGGCTCGGGCTCGGTGTCGTAACCCCAGTCGTACATGCGGTTGAGCAGCACCCTGCCCCAACCGAACGGCAGCTTCAGCAGCGGATGGCGATCCCAGCCGCCCGCCTCGAGCAGGAGCACACGGGTGCGGCCGTCGGCGCTCAGCCGATTGGCGAGCGTGCAGCCGGCCGAGCCGGCGCCGACGATCACATAGTCGTAAGCGGGATCCATAAGGACGAAGCGGGCGGCCCGATGCGTCAGGCGGCGCTGGCGAGCGTGCTGGGCTTGGCGCCGGTCGCGACCGCGAAAGCCGGACGGGCCTCCACGGCCTTTATCCAGCGCATCAGCTCTGCAAGCTCCGGACGCTCGATCGGAAA
>JBQCFB010000018.1:0-11174 GCA_051959715.1 Pseudolabrys sp. | reverse complement strand
CTCGTGACGTCCGGCACCGTGACGTCGAGCGAGCTCGCCGCGCAGCGCATGCCGGCCGGCGTGATCCACCAGTTCATGCCGCTCGACGTGCCCATTTTCGTCGCGCGCTTCCTCGATCGCTGGCAGCCGCAGCTCGCATTGTTCGTCGAATCCGACCTGTGGCCGAACGCCCTGATGGAGACCGCGCGCCGCAAAACCCCGATCGTGCTGGTCAATGCCCGCCTGTCGGAACGCTCCTTCCGCCGCTGGCTGAAATTGCCGGCCTCGATCGGACACCTGCTCGAGCGCTTCGACCTCTGTCTCGCGCGCACGCCGCCCGACGCCGAGCGGCTGACCGCGCTCGGCGCGCGCAACGTCTTCGTCAGCGGCAACCTCAAGCTCGACGTGCCGGCGCCGCCGGCCGACGAGACGTCGCTGGCGGCATTGAAGGCGGCGATCGGCGGCCGGCCGCTGATCGCCGCCGCTTCGACGCATCCCGGCGAGAACGAGATGATCATCGCCGCGCACCGCCATCTGCGCGCGACGAACCCCGGTCTCCTGACGCTGATCGCGCCGCGCCACCCCGAGCGCGGACCGGTCATCGCCGATCTCGCGCGTGCCGCCGGGCTCTCGGCGGTCCTGCGCTCGCAAGGCGCGCTGCCTGACGCTGCAACCGACGTTTACGTCGCCGACACGATGGGTGAACTCGGTCTTGTCTATCGCATTGCGCCGGTCGTGTTCATCGGCGGCTCGCTGGTCAAGCACGGCGGACAGAACCCGATCGAGCCGGCGAAGCTCGGCGCCGCCATCCTGCACGGGCCACATGTCTGGAATTTCGAAGAGCTCTACGCCGCGCTCGACGATGCGCATGGCGCCGAGCTCGTCGATTCGGCTGAGAAGCTGACCGCCGCCTTCGCCGCCATGCTGGCGCAGCCTCAGGTACGCACGCGTTTGGCGCATGCCGGGCGCAACGCTGTCAACGCGCTCGGCGGCGCACTCGAGCGCACGATGCAGGCGCTCGAGCCTTATCTGTCGAAAGTGCAAAAGCGGCGGGACGATGCCCATGCGTGAGCCCGGCTTCTGGTGGCGCAAGGCGGGGCCGCTTGCAGCCCTCCTGTCGCCGCTGGCAGCGCTCTACGGATCGGTCGCAGCGCAACGCATGGCCCGCAAGGGCGCGCGCGCCGGCCTGCCCGTGATCTGCATCGGCAATTTCACGCTCGGCGGGGTCGGCAAGACGCCGACCGCCGTCGCCGTCGCGCGCATGCTGGAAACCGCGGGCGAACGCATTTTCTTCCTCACGCGCGGCTATGGCGGCAGCGACGCCGGGCCGAAGCGCGTCGATGCGCATGCCGACACGGCTGCGCACGTCGGCGACGAGGCGCTGCTGCTCGCGCGCGTCGCGCCAACCATCGTGGCGCGCGACCGCGTCACCGGCGCTGCGCTCGCGAAGTCGCTGGGCGCGACCATCATCGTCATGGACGACGGCTTGCAGAACGGATCGCTCGAAAAAGACGTCACGATCGCCGTGGTCGACGCCCGTCGTGGCATCGGCAATGGACACGTCTTCCCGGCCGGACCGCTGCGGGCGCCGCTCGATGCGCAGATGAGCCGCATCAACGCCGTGCTCATCGTCGGCGACGGCAATGGTGCCGCGCATATCGCGGCGGAAGCGCAATCGCGCGGACTGCCCGTGTGGCACGGACGGCTCG
Source organism: Pseudolabrys sp. (assembly GCA_051959715.1). Taxonomy (GTDB): domain Bacteria; phylum Pseudomonadota; class Alphaproteobacteria; order Rhizobiales; family Xanthobacteraceae; genus Pseudolabrys. The sequence continues at coordinate 9,486 of JBQCFB010000018.1, read as the reverse complement.
CGCCGCATCCCGACGGTGCCGGCGCGATCACGCGCCCGGTGCTGGCCTTCGCCGGCATCGGCGATCCCGACAAGTTTTTCGCGACCGCGCAGGCCTGCGGCATTACAATCGCCGCGCGCCGCGCCTTCCCCGATCACCATCGCTTCACCGCCGAGGAAGCTGCCGCACTGCTGATGGCGGCCGACAGCGAGGCGCTGGCGCTGCTGACGACCGAGAAGGACCGCGCGCGCATGACAGGCGATCCGGCACTCGCCGGCCTGATGCAGCGCGCGCACGTGCTTCCGGTGACGATGGAGATCGCGGAAAGCGGGGAACTCGGATCGGCGCTCGCGAAGGCGCGCGGCCGCTAGCGCGCGTCGGCCTTCAGGCGTTGCAGAACCGCTTCCGGCGAGACATAGGCCTCCTGCAGGTCGACGCTCCAGTATTTGAGCTCTTCCAGCGGGATCGGCACGCCGGTGACCGCGCAGCGCACATAGGCGCCCGGGCGCACGACGCGGAAGTCGCCGTCGAGGTATTTTACCTCGGCTTCGCCGTTCATCGACGAGCGGTCATAGCGATTGAGCAAGGCGGCCTCCGGATCGATCTGACGCCCAAGATAATCGTTCGCGCGGCTTCGCGAAACCCTCAGCCGAACAGGCTGCCCTGCCCGCTGCCGCCGCCCTCGCCGCCCGATCGGCGCGGTTTGCCGGCCTTGGGAGACGGCGCCGCCGGGGCCGTAGGCCGGGCCTCACCCTCGGCCACCGCGGCGACGCGGCCGTCGGCAAACTCGATGTCGAGCCGGGCTCCGGACGAAACCGCGGCGACGCTGCGCAGCGGGTGCCCGTCGCCGTCGCGCACCAGGGCGAAGCCGCGCTTCAAGACCTCGCGATAGGAGAAGGCAGACAGCAGCCGCTCTGCACGCTCGACGCGGGCGGCGCGCTGGTCGAGATAGGTGCGCATGGCCCGCCGCGCCGCCGTGCTGGAGGACGCGATGCGGTCGCGGTGGCGCGCCAGCCGCGCGCGATGCGCCTGCGCGTTGGCGAGCAGGCTCGCGCGCAGTCGGCGGTCGAGATTCTCGTAGCGCTCGCGGCGGCGCTCGATCTCGCGGGCGAGAAGCTGCGGCGACAGGCGAGAGGCCACGCGCGAATACTGCGTATGATGGATCTGCGCGTTGGCGCGCAGCGCGCGCGGCAGGCGCTCCGACAGGTTGTCCAATTGCTGGCGCGGCTGCGCCAGGATGTCCTTCGGCAGCGCGCGCGTCAGGAGGCTCAGCTCCTTGCGCCGCTGCTCGATGCCGCGCTGCCAGCACGAGAGCTTGCGCGTGCCGAGTTGCCGGAGTTGCAGGAGCAGATCGGCGCGCACCGGCACGGCCTTCTCGGCCGCCGCAGTCGGCGTCGGCGCGCGCCAGTCGGCGGCAAAATCGATCAGCGTGAAATCGGTCTCGTGGCCGACAGCGGAGATCAGCGGGATCATGCTGGCGGCCGCCGCGCGGACCACGATCTCCTCGTTGAACGACCACAAGTCTTCCAGCGAGCCGCCGCCCCGCGCAACAATGATCAAGTCCGGCCGCGGCAGGGGGCCGTCCTCCGGCAGCGCGTTGAAGCCCGCAATGCCGTTGGCGACTTCCGCCGCGCTGGTCTCGCCCTGCACGCGCACCGGCCAGACCAGCACGCGGCGCGGAAAACGGTCGGCGAGGCGGTGCAGGATGTCGCGGATGACCGCGCCGGTCGGAGAGGTGACGACGCCGATCACTTCGGGGATGAACGGCAGGAGCTGCTTGCGCGCCTCGTCGAACAGTCCTTCGGCGGCGAGCTTCTTCTTACGTTCCTCGAGCAGCTTCATCAGCGCGCCGATGCCGGCGGGCTCGAGACTGTCGATGACGATCTGGTACTTGGACGAGCCGGGGAAGGTGGTCAGCCGCCCGGTGGCGATGACGTCGAGCCCCTCCTCGGGCTTCACCCGCATGCGTCCATAGGTGCCCTTCCAAATGACACCCTCGAGCACCGCCTTGTCGTCCTTGAGGCGGAAATAGCAGTGCCCCGACGGCGAGGCGCCGCGGAAGCCTGAGACCTCGCCGCGCACGCGGACATAGCCGTAGGCGTCCTCGACGGTGCGCTTGAGCGCCGCCGAAAGCTCGGAAACGGTCCATTCCACAGCGTTTTTCAGCGCGGCATCCGCCATCGGGGCCGAATCTCTTGCGGGGCGAAGGGAAACCCTGTTTCAGATGGATAGGTGCCCCGGTCAAGCCCGGGCAAGACCCCGGGAGATGGCCTTCGGTCATGAATATCCTCGTCCTCGGTTCCGGCGGCCGCGAGCACGCGCTGGCCTGGAAGATCGCCGCGAGCCCCCTCTGCACGAAGCTCTATTGCGTCCCCGGCAATGCCGGCATCGCCCAGGTCGCCGAGTGCGCCAATGTCGACCTCGCCGACCACAAGGCCGTGATCGCCTACGCGCGCGAGAAGAAGATCGACTTCGTCGTGGTCGGGCCGGAGGCGCCGCTCTGCGCCGGCATCGCCGACGATCTCGAGGCGGCGGGCTTCAAGACTTTCGGTCCGAGCAAATGGGCGGCGCGGCTCGAAGGCTCCAAGGGCTTCACCAAGGACCTGTGCAAGGCGAACAACATCCCGACCGCCGCCTACAAGCGCTTCAAGAATGCCGGCGAGGCCAAGGCCTATGTGCGCGACCGCGGCGCGCCCATCGTCGTAAAGGATGACGGGCTCGCCGCCGGCAAGGGCGTCGTCGTTGCGGCGACCGTCGCGGAAGCGGAAGAGGCGATCGACGCTGCACTCGGCGGCGACAAGCGCGCCTGGGAGATCGTGATCGAGGATTGCCTCGTCGGCGAGGAGGCTTCGTTCTTCGCGCTGTGCGACGGCGACACCGCGATCCCGCTCGGCTCGGCGCAGGACCACAAGCGCGTCGGCGACGGCGACAAGGGACCGAACACTGGCGGCATGGGCGCCTATTCGCCAGCGCCGATCATGACCCCGGAGATGAATGCGCGCGTGATGCGCGAGATCGTCGACCCGACCATGCGCGCAATGAAGGCGATGGGAGCGCCGTTCAAGGGTGTACTGTTCGCCGGACTGATGATCACGAAGGACGGACCGCAGCTCATCGAATACAATGTACGCTTCGGCGATCCGGAGACGCAGGTGCTTATGCTGCGTCTCGCCTCGGACCTCCTGCCGGCGCTGATCGCGTCGCGCGACGGCACGCTGAAGACCGTATCGCTGCAATTGTCGAACGACGCCGCGCTCACCGTCGTGATGGCGGCGAAGGGGTATCCCGGCGAATACGCCAAGGGCACCGTGATCGAAGGTCTCGACGAAGCGGCGAAAGCCGACGGCGTCGAGATCTTCCACGCCGGCACGAAAGCCGACGGCGGCCGCGTCCTCGCCAATGGCGGCCGCGTGCTCAACGTCACCGCGCGCGGCAAGAGCGTGCGCGAGGCGAAGGATCGCGCCTACGCCGCCGTCGACCGTATCCGCTGGCCCGAAGGGTTCTGCCGCCGCGACATCGGCTGGCGCGCTGTAGAAAGGGAGAATTGATGCCCGTCATGGCCGGGCTTGTCCCGGCCATCCACGCCTTGCTTTGATGCTGCAAGAAAGACGTGGATGCCCGGCACAAGGCCGGGCATGACGAAGGAAACGCCGGAGACATAAGAAAATGCACCCCGTCCTGCGCCTCTATGAAGACGTCCTGTCGAGCGCCGAGAACGTCGAGTTCCAGTTACCGCCGCTACCCCGCTTCATCTTCGTGGTGCACGGCTCGGCGACCATTGCCGGCAAGGCCGTCAACGAGGGTGAGGCGTGGCAGGGCGAGGACGCCATCACGGTGAAGCCTTCTGCGGCGGGCGTGACCTGCTGGCGCTGGGAGCTGGTGCGCGGCGACCAGGGCTCCACCACGGCAAACGCGCCGGGCATGATCACGCACGAGAAGCTGTCCGCATATCTCGAGACGCTGCCGAAGGGCAATCTTTTGATGCGCGGCGACAGCGTCGCCTTCCCGCCCGGCGGCTGCGCCTATCTGCACCGCCATCAGGGGCCTGGCATTCGCTGCCTGATCGACGGCGGCATCCGCATCGACACGCACGGACGCTCGACCAGCTACGGCCCCGGCGGCGCTTGGTACGAGAGCGGCCCCGACGCGGTGTTCGCGCAAGGGTCGGCCGACAGGCCGTCGCGCTTCATCCGCGTGATGATCCTGCCGCGCGCGCTGCAGGGCGCAAGCTCGATCCAGTACGTCAACGAGGACGACAAGGCCAAGCCGAAGTCGCAGCAGTACAAGATCTACGCCGACGCGCCGATCGCCTTCGCGGCAAAGAAGTAGGCCGGGCGATGGCGCCGGCGATCGCACTGGCGCTCGTCAAGCTCCTGCTCAGCGTCGGCATCTTCGCCGTTACTGGCTATCTCGGACGTTTCCACGACAAGCGCATCGCCGGCGTGCTGCTGACCTTCCCGATCCTCAACGGCATCGGCATCCTGACCGGCGGCGATCCGCTCGCGGTTGCGAACTCAATCTACGCCGTCGTCGTCGTCAACGGCCTCCTGCTGTTCGTGGCGATCCGCTTTGCCGGCGTGCTGCCGCCGCTGCCGTCCGGCGTGTCGGCGAACGCAACGCTCGCGGCGCGGCTGGTCGTGTGGACGCTGATCTGGGCCGTCGGCGCGTGGTCGGTGGTCAACTGGCGCGACGCCCTGCCCGGCCCCGGCGTACTGATCACGGCGCAATGCATCCTCGCCGCGCTGGTCGTGGCGGTCGCCTGGCGCGCGCCGCGCAAGGCCGAGCAAGCGCCCGCGCGCGTACCCTTCCTGACATTCTGGTCGAGCCCGGCCGGCAGCAGCCGGATCGCGATCTTCACGCTGTGCTGCGTCGCCCTGCTCGCCGCCGCCAACAGTTGGGAATCGAAATGGGTCGGCATGCTGAGCGCGCTGCCGTTGCCCGGCCTGTTCGCGGTCGCGACCTTGTCCGTGCTCGAAACGCGCAAGGATTTCGCCGTCATCGGCGACAGCGTCCTGTTCGGCCCGATCTTCGTCATCGCCTTCAACTGGACCTATGCGCACATCGTCGTGCGGCTGCCGGCCACGGGACATACGATCATCGGCCTCGCGGCGCTCCTCGTCCTGCTTGCCGTCAACGCGGCGCTGATCTTCTGGATTGTGCCGCGGATTTCCGCTTATCTCGACGCGAGGCGGAAGGTTTAGAGCGATGACCAGTATCGACCGGCAGCAGGCGTTTTCCGGCACCAAGGACGCGGCGCCCGCGCTGGCGCTCGATGCTGCGCGCCTCGAACGCTACCTGAACGACAACGTGCGCGGCTTCGCCGGCCCGCTCACGGTCAAGCAGTTCAAGGGCGGGCAGTCCAACCCGACCTACATGCTGGAAACGCCGGCGCGGCGTTACGTGCTGCGGCGCAAGCCGCCGGGCAAGCTCCTGCCCTCGGCGCATGCCGTCGATCGCGAGCATCGCGTCATCAGCGCGCTTTTTGCGCAGGGCTTCCCCGTCGCCGAACCCTTCGTCTACTGCGCCGACGAGAGCATCGCCGGTACGGCCTTTTACGTGATGGACTTCGTCGACGGCCGCGTCTTCTGGGAGCCGCAGATGCCGGGCTCCGATGCGGCGGAGCGCGCCGCGCTCTACGACTCGATGAACGCCACCATTGCGCGGCTCCATGCGTTCGATCCCGCAGACATCGGTCTTTCCGATTTCGGCAAGGGCGAGAATTACGTCGCGCGACAGGTCGACCGCTGGTCGCGGCAGTATCGCGCCTCGGAGACTGAAAAGATCGGCGAAATGGAGAAGCTGATCGACTGGCTGCCGCGAAACATCCCGCCGGCGCAGCCGGTGCGGCTGGTGCATGGCGACTATCGGCTCGACAACCTGATCGTCGCGCGCGACACGCCGGACGTCGCCGCCGTGCTCGACTGGGAATTGTCGACGCTCGGCGACCCGCTCGCCGACTTCACCTATCACCTGATGGCCTGGCACATGCCGCCTTCCGAGAGCGCCGCCGGCACGGCGACGCTCGTCGGCCACGACCTCGGCGCGCTCGGCATTCCGCCCATGGCGGATTATGTCGACGACTATGTCGCGCGCACCGGGCTCGATCCGCGACCGCATCTGGCGGCCTACATGGCCTATAATTTCTTCCGCATCGCCGCGATCCTGCAGGGCATCATCGGCCGCGTCCGCGACGGCACCGCGACCAGCGAGCACGCGCCGGCGAAGGCCTCGATGATCCGCCCGCTCGCCGTGAAGGCCTGGGACTTCGCGCAGGCCGCCGGGGCCTGAGCGGAGCCGCTATAGTCAACGAAACCTTGCCGGCCATCCCCGACTTCACGCGTTCCGGGTTCCATAAAGTTGAGAGCTCGCAGGTACGGTCCGCCCGCATTCGGGGAGAGGACACGTGAGCATCAGCAGCATCGGAATCCAGACCGTGACACCGAGCACCGGCACGCCCCAGGAACGGCCGCAGCAGCAACAGCAGCAGAGCGCGGCGAACGACAATTCATCGCAGTCCGCGGCGAAAAGCGGTTCGTCTTCGTCGCAGACGACGGGGCGCCACGTCGACAAGCTGGCGTGACCGTCAGCGGCGCTCGCGGAAGAAGTCCTTGAGCAACGCCGCCGCCTCGCTCTCATTGATGCCGCCATAGACGTCGGGCCGATGGTGACACGTCGGCGCGGCGAAAAATCGTACGCCGTGCTCGACCGCTCCGCCCTTCTCGTCGGCGGCGCCAAAATAGACGCGGCGGATGCGGGCGAACGAAATCGCCGCAGCGCACATCGTGCACGGCTCCAGTGTGACATAGAGATCGCAGTCGGACAGGCGTTCCGAGCCGAGCGCGGCCGACGCCTGCCGGATCGCCAGCAGTTCCGCATGCGCGGTCGGGTCGCGGTCGGCGAGCGTGCGGTTTCCCGCTTGGGCAATCATCTCGCCATTGCGGACGATGACGCAGCCGACCGGCACCTCGCCGCGCGCGCCCGCCGCGTGCGCCTCGTCGAGGGCCGCTTGCATGAAGGATGGGGCCGGCATCGGGTCTCCGTCATGCCCGGCCTTGTGCCGGGCATCCACGCCTTATACACGGTCCCCAAACAAGGCGTGGATGACGTGGAGCGCATGGCCGACAATCCCACCCCCGAAGGCGACCGCATCGCCAAGGTGATCGCCCGCGCCGGGCTCGCCTCGCGGCGCGAGGCGGAGGCGTGGATTGCAGCCGGCCGTGTCTCGGTCAACGGCAAGCCGATCACCTCCCCGGCCCTGAACGTCGGACCGCGCGACCGCATCGCCGTCGATGGCCAGCCGCTGCCCGGCCGGACACGCACGCGCCTGTTCCTCTGCAACAAGCCGCGCGGCCTGGTGACGACCCATTCCGACCCGGAAGGCCGCGAAACAATATTCCGCGCGCTGCCGAAACACCTGCCGCGGCTGATCAGCGTCGGCCGCCTCGACATGAACACCGAGGGCCTGCTGCTGCTCACCAATGACGGCGGCCTCGCCCGCGCGCTTGAATTGCCGGCGACCGGATGGGTGCGCCGCTATCGCGTGCGCGCGCTCGGCCGCATCACGCAGGAAACGCTCGACGGCCTGAAGAAGGGCGTCACCGTCGAGGGCATCCATTATGGCCCGATCGAGGCGACGCTCGAGCGCCAGCTCGAGTCGAACTGCTGGCTCGCCGTGGCGATCCGCGAAGGCAAGAACCGCGAAGTGCGCCGCGTGATGGAATCGCTCGGGCTCAAGGTCAGCCGCCTGATCCGTGTCGCCTTCGGCCCGTTCGAATTGCCGGACATCGCCGAGTGTGATGTCAAGGAGGTCGAGACGGCAGCGCTGAAGAAGGCGCTCGGCCCGGAGATCATCAAGCAGGCGGAAACGGACTTCGACGCGCCGGTGGAAACCGCGACGCCGTTCGTGCCCGCGAAAGCGGGACACCGGAAGGGCGCGGAGAAGCGCGAAGGCCGCGCCGGGCCACGATCGCAGGCCGGCCATGGCCGACCTGCACACTCAAGGTGGCCGGCATCGGGTAAACCCGATGTCGGCGCGCGGGGGCGAACGGAAGAGAGGCGGCGCGACGACGACCGGCCCGAGACCGGCCGAACCAAGCACAAGAAGCGCCGCCGCTCCGACCGCTCCGGCGGGCCGCGGCCGTCACGGCCAAGAGCACGCACATGATCCCGAAAAGTGGGAACCGGTTTTCGGTGAAGATCATGTGCAACGAGAAAACGTAATGCGCGTCGTCGGCGGACGCCTGCGCTCGCGCCCCATCGCCGGGCCGAAGGGTCAGGGCCTGCGCCCGACCGCCGACCGCCTGCGCGAGTCGCTGTTCAACGTCCTCGCGCATGCCTACGGCGATCCGGTCAGCGGCGCGCGCGTGCTCGACCTGTTCGCCGGCACCGGCGCGCTCGGCATCGAGGCGTCCTCGCGCGGGGCGGCCTTCGTGCTGTTCGTCGACGACGGCGTCGAGGCGCGCTCATTGCTGCGCAACAACACCGAGTCGCTCGGCCTCGGCGGCACGACGCGCATCTTCCGTCGCGACGCGACGAAGCTCGGCCCGTGTCATCCGCTCGAGCCGTTCTCGCTCATTTTCCTCGATCCGCCCTACGGCAAGGGCCTCGCCGAAAGGGCGCTCGTCTCGGCGCGCGACGGCGGATGGCTCAAGCCGCAGGCCTTGATCGTGGTCGAGGAGTCGGTCGAAGCCGCGTTCAAGGCGCCGGAGGGCTTTGAGGAGAGCGAGCGGCGGGCATACGACGATACGGAGTTGATAGTCCTGCGCGCAAACTAGCGCCGGCCGAACAACCGCTCGATATCGCTGAGCTTCAATTCGACATAAGTCGGCCGGCCGTGGTTGCACTGGCCGGAATTCGGCACTGCTTCCATCTCACGCAGCAGCGCATTCATCTCGTCGGGCTTGAGGCGCCGGCCAGAGCGCACCGAGCCGTGGCAGGCCATCGTCGCCGCGACGTGCAGCAGACGGCGTTCGAGGGGAAGCTCGTCGTCCCACTCCGCCATGTGTTCCGCGAGGTCGGTGACGAGCGCGCGCACATCGACCTGGCCGAGCATGGAAGGGGTCTCGCGCACGGCAACAGCGCCGGGGCCGAAGCTTTCGACCACGAGGCCGAAGCGCGCAAGCTCCTCGGCGCGGGCGGCGAGCCGCGCGGCGTCGCCGTCGTCGAGTTCGACGATCTCCGGAATCAACAGGATCTGCCGCGCGACACCGGTCTGATCGAGCGCACTTTTGAGTCGCTCGTAGACGATGCGCTCGTGCGCGGCATGCTGGTCGACGATGACGAGGCCGTCGCGCGTCTGCGACACGATGTAGTTCTCGTGGATCTGCGCGCGCGCCGCTCCGAGCGGATGGTCGAGCAGTTCAGGCGCCGGCGCGGCTTCGGTCAACGCAGCGGACGGCGCGCCGACGTCGAAGGCTGCCTGCGCGGCTTCGGCAAGGCCGAGCGCATTGGCGCCGACGACAGGCGCGAAGGGCGAACGCCGCCAGTCATAACCGCCGCGCGGTGGCG
>JBQCFB010000017.1:0-14020 GCA_051959715.1 Pseudolabrys sp. | reverse complement strand
TTGCCGATCGTGTCGATGAGGAACGGCTGCACGTGCTGCTGCAGGAAGGGCGCGAACACGAACAGGCCCCAGATGCCGTAGATGATCGAGGGAATGCCGGCGAGCAGTTCGATGGCGATGCCGATCGGGCGGCGCAGCCACATCGGGCACAGCTCGGTCAGGAACATCGCGATGAACAGGCCGACCGGCACCGCGATCAGCATGGCGATCAGCGACGTCACCAGCGTGCCGTAGATCGGCGCGATGGCGCCGAATTTCTCGGTGACCGGATTCCACACTTCCGAGGTCAGGAAGCGGAAGCCGAACTTCTGGAGCGCCGGCCAGGCGCCGACGGCGAGCGAGACGATGATGCCGCCGAGGATGAGCAGGACGAACAGCGCGGCGGCGCGCGTGAGGTTGCGGAACGCGATGTCTCCGAGACGGAGACGCTGCAGCACCGGGGCGCGATCGGCCTGATCGCGGACGGTCACCGCCGAGCCGCCTTCCAACGCAACGTCAACCACGGGTCGCCTCCCGTCGGGTCTCATCCGGCTCCACTCCCTGACTGTCGCGACCGGGAAAGGGCCACTGAAGCGGCCCGGGAGCGGTTAGACAAGAGCCGCAAGACAAGCCGCCTTTGCGGGCGGCGGGGGACAGGAAAGGGCGCCGATCGGGGCGCCCTTTCCGCTTTCGTCACCGGATCAGAACACCGGCTTGCCGGAGTCGTCCTTGATGTCGGACTTCCACTTGGCCTCGATCAGCTTGACCACGCTGTCGGGCATCGGGATGTAGTCGAGGGTCGACGCCATCTGATCGCCGTTCTTGTAGGCCCACTCGAAGAACTTGAGGGCTTCCTTGGTCGCGGCGATGTCCTTCGGCACCTTCGGCACGAGGATGAAGGTCGCGCCGGCGATCGGCCACGACTTCGCGCCGGGCGAGTCGGTGAGGATCATGTAGAAGCCCGGAGCCTTCGCCCAGTCGGCGCCGCCGGCGGACGCCATGATCGCTTCAGGCGTCGCGGCAACGGTCTGGCCGTCCTTGTTGACCATCCTGGTCGTGGTCAGGTGGTTCTGCTTGGCATAGGCGGTCTCGACGTAGCCGATCGAACCCTTGGTCTGCATCACGCCGTTGGCGACGCCTTCATTACCCTTGGCGCCGATGCCCGCCGGCCACTCGACCGAAGTCGACGAGCCGACCTTGTCCTTCCACGACGGCGAGACCTTCGAGAGATAGTTGGTGAAGATGAAGGTCGTGCCCGAGCCGTCCGAACGGTGCACTAGCGCGATCGCCTGCGACGGCAGCTTGGCGTTCGGGTTGAGCTTCTTGATCGCCGGATCGTCCCACTTGGTGATCTCGCCGAGATAGATCTTGGCGAGCGTGGCGCCGTCGATGGTGAGATCGTTGCTCTTGATGCCGTCGAGGTTCACGACCGGAACGATGCCGCCCATGACGGTCGGGAACTGAATGACGCCGATCTTGTCGAGCTCGGCCGGCTGCAACGGCATGTCCGACGCGCCGAAGGTGACGGTGCGCGCGGTGATCTGCTTGATGCCGCCGCCGGAGCCGATCGACTGATAGTTCAGACCGTTGCCGGTCTCCTTCTTATAGGCGTCGGCCCACTTGGCGTAGATCGGATAGGGGAAGGTCGCGCCGGCGCCGGAAATGTCAGCGGCGCTGGCGGGAGCATGCAGCGCGAGGGCGACGACGCCCGCCGCGGCAAGTGCGGACCAGTGTTTCATTGGAATCTCTCCATGTTCGCGGTCGATCGCGCGCGCGAGCCCCGATGGCTCTCGCCGCCCGATGCCCGCCCGACGTTTCGGGCGGCCGCTGTTGCGCGAGTACGAAAGACGCTCTCCAGACTGCGCCCCGGACTGTTCTTGTGATTGCCCTGCATGGGCCGTCCGAGGTCGCGGGGGCAGCCTTAGGCCTCGCGCGTCACCGTTCTATGACGGCTATATAACAGCCGAATGACAGCACAAGCCTTTGTTTTTATTGCTGTTTATTCGACGGAGGTGTTTTCGGCACTGGATAAGGGCAGGTGCATCGTGAAGGCCGCGCCCTCCCCCAGCGTGCTCTCGATCGAGAGCCTGCCGCCGTGCCGGTTGAGCACGTGTTTCACCAGAGCGAGGCCAAGTCCGGTGCCGCCCTGCGCGCGGCTGTCGGAGACATCGACGCGGTAGAAACGCTCCGTCAGCCGCGGCAAATGTTCGGGCGCGATGCCGGGGCCGAAGTCGCGGACACCGATGCGCGCTTCCGGCGCGCCGGCCCGCGTCTGGCCGCGCGTGAGCGTGATGTCGACGCGCTTGCCGGCGGCGCCGTACTTCAGGGCGTTCTCGACCAGGTTCTCGAGCGCGCGGATGAGTTCGTCGCGCTCGGCGAGCACGATGAGCGGCTCGGACGGCGCCGTGACGTTGATGTCGACGCCGCGGTCGCGCGCCAGCGTCATCAGTCCGTCCACCACCTGCCGGACGATCGGCGCCAGCTCGACCGCCGTGCTCGGCTGTAGATGCGCGTTGAGCTCGATGCGCGACAGCGACAGCAGATCGTCGATCAGGCGCGCCATGCGCGTCGCCTGCGCCTGCATGATGGCGAGAAACTTCTCGCGCGCGCCGAGATCGTTCTTGGCCGGGCCCTGGAGCGTCTCGATGAAGCCGAGCAGCGCCGCGAGCGGCGTGCGCAATTCATGGCTCGCATTGGCGATGAAGTCGGCGCGCATCTGTTCGACGCGGCGCAGCGGCGTCAGGTCGTTGAAGGTGAGCAGGACAAGATCGCCGACGCGCTCGCCCGGCGGCTTGACCGGCGTGACGAAGGCCTCGAACCAGCGGTCGGTCGGCACCCGTTCGAAGAACTCGACGCGCTGCGGCTCGCGGCGCTTGCCGGCGCGACGGATGGCATCGACCAGTTCCGGCATGCGCAGTGAGATGAGCGCCGGCTCCCCATGACGCAAGGCCGGCGCGATCGACACCGCCTCGTCGTTGAAGGCGACGACACGGCCCTCGCGATCGAGCACGATGGCGGCTTCATGCAAGCCTTCGATGAGCGCCTCGATCAGCGCCGCCTCCGGGTGCAGCGCGGCTGCGGGGCGCGAGGCGGAGACGACGGCGGCTGCGTTGCCATTGGCGGCCTCGCCGCGGAAGACGCGCCAGGCAAGCGTCAGACGGGCGGCGAAGCTCGCCCCTCCCCGGTCGTCCTCTGCCGCGTCCCTCGCCATTTCCTCAATGCCGATCGGTCTTTTCGGCCTCCAGCTCGCTCTTGATCGGCGCCGCGACCGGCACCTCCGGCAATCGGCCGGGCGTCCTGGCCCGGCGCGTGCTGAGCCAGACCTCGCGCGTGCCCAGAATACTCAGCGCCACGGCGAAGGGCACCAGGTAATAGAGCACGCGGAAGAGCAGCAAGCCGGCGACAAGGTCTTCCTTGTCGAACTGCCAGAGCGCCACCAGCATCGCGGCGTCGAACACGCCGAGCCCGCCGGGCGCGTGGCTGGCAAAGCCGAGCAAGGTCGCCGACACGAACACCACCAGGATGGTGATGAAGTCGATGTGCGGATCGCTCGGCAGCAGCATGTACATGGCCATGGCGCAGCAGCCGAGATCGAACAGGCCGATGACGATCTGGAGAAGCGTCGACGGGCCGCTCGGCAATTCGACGGTCCAGTCGGACTTGCCTATGACGCGCTTCCCGCTCCAGACCCAGCCGATATAGGAGAACAGGACGCCGAGGATGCCGAACGCGATCAGCCGATTGATCCATCCGGGCAGTTGCGTGATCGGCGCTGCGGCATGCGGGTCGAGCGCGACGGACAGGCCGAGCACGGTGGCGTTGCCGAGCCAGAAGGTGAGGCCGGCGACGAAGCAGATCTTGGCGACGTCGACCGCGGTCAGCCCGCGCGCCGAGTAGATGCGGTAACGCACCGCGCCGCCCGTAAAGACCGTGGCGCCGATATTGTGGCCGACGGCATAGCTGGTGAAGCCCGACAGCGCCGCGGTGTAATAGGGCACTTCCGAGCGGCCGATCGTGCGCAGCGCGAACCAGTCGTAGAAGGTGAGCGTGAAATAGCCGCCGGCGACGAAGACCGCGGCGAGCGCGATGCGGTGCGTGGTCACTCCCCGCATCGCGGCGAAGACCTGGTCGACGTCGAGATCGCGCAGCATGTGCACGAGCACGAACACCGCGACGGCGATGATGGCGACGCTGAGCAGGAAACCGATGCGATTCCAGCCGATCGTATTGGTAAAGAAGCGCGCCACCGCGCGCAGCCAATTCAGCATCGTTCCTCCGCCTCGGCGCGCGGGCTTCAAACACCCGCGCGGCGCCGCCCACCCCGACAGGGCGGCGGATTTCCCGTAGCAGAACTCATGAGGGGGTGCGAGCGATGCGTAGCCGGACGGCTAATTCCGCCTGCGGCGGAATGCGGCGGTCCTGCGGCGCAAAAAGTGAGCCCCGGCTTCCTGGGGAGAGAAGCCGGGGCCGGGGCGTCCGCATCGTCGGTCAGTCGCAGACCGTCACGCGGCGCCAGCGCGGGCCGACCGGGGTATCGACCAGGCGCTTGACGACGTAGCAATCGGAGCCGGTGTAGTAGCCCGGGCCGTAGAAGCCGACGCCGAAGCCGCCGTGCCAGCCGTGATGCCAGCCGTGGTGGTGATGGGGGAAGGCCGAGGCGGCAGTCGGGGCGAGCGCGGCGGCGCCGAGGGCGGCGGTCGCGGCGAGGGCGATGGTGAGCTTGCGGAACATGGGGTCTCTCCTGGGTTCAAGGGGGCGCGGGGCATCGCGTCCATGCCCATGGGTCGTGCCCCCTCCCCGGCAGGTTCAAAACTTTTTTAGCTCTTTCGGCAGGGTTGCTTGCCCGGAGCCGGAAGAAGTGGGCACCCTAGAGGCCGATCGGGGCCTCAGCGGCGGAAATTCCCTCGACTCCGCTTGAACCTCGGCCGTCCCTGGCGCGACCCATGCACGAGCCGACCGGACATTGGTGATGCAGACGAGTTCGGACGAAGTCCTGATTTCACGCATCGCCAATGGCGATCGGCTCGCAATGCAGGTGCTGTTCGCGCGGCACCATGTGCGGGTGTACCGCTTCGTGTTGCGGCTGGTGCGCAACGAAGCCACGGCGGAAGACCTCATCAGCGAGGTCTTTCTCGACGTCTGGCGGCAGGCGGCCAAGTTCGAAGGCCGGTCCGCAGTGTCGACGTGGATGCTGGGCATCGCGCGCTTCAAGGCGCTGTCCGCCTTGCGGCGCAAGCCGGAGCAGGAGCTCGACGAGGACATGGCGGAGGCGATCGAGGATCATTCCGATGATCCCGAAGTCACCCTCGCCAAGAAAGACAAGGGCGCGCTGTTGCGTGAGGCCCTGAGCGCCCTCTCGGCCGAGCATCGGGAAGTGATCGATCTCGTCTACTACCACGAGAAGTCCGTGGAAGAGGTGGCGCGGATCGTCGAAATCCCGGAAGCGACCGTGAAGACCCGCATGTTCTATGCGCGCAAAAAGTTGTCCGAGCTCCTGAAAGAGCGCGGCATCGATCGAGGATGGCCATGACGAGCGAACGCAAGGAAGCGGACGGCATCGAGGAGCTGCTGCCCTGGCATGCCGCCGGCACGCTGGAGCGCCGCGACGCCGAACGCGTTGAAGCGGCGCTGGCGCGCGACCCCGAGCTTGCACGCCGTTTCGAGATGGTGCGCGACGAACTCGGCGCGACCATCCAGTTGAACGAGACGCTCGGCGCGCCGTCGGCGCGCGCGATGCAGGCCCTGTTCGCGAAGATCGACGCCGAGCCGCAGCACCGGCACGTCTCGCTCGGGCTCGGCGCGCGCATCACCCAGTTCTTCGGCGGCTTCACGCCGCGCGCCGTCGCCTATGCCTCCGCCGCCGCCGTGCTGGCGATCATGCTGCAGGCGGGCGTCATCGGCGTGATGGTGAGCAAGTCCGGCAATGGCGGCGGCTACGAGACCGCATCGGCGCCGACCACCGCGCCCGGCATCGGCGCCTTCACCATCATCCGCTTCGCGCCGCAGGCGACGATGGACGACATCACCAAGTTCATGGAGTCGAACAAGTTCAGCGTGGTCTCGGGCCCGACCGCCGGCGGCCTGTACAAGGTGCGTGTCGGCGACGCCTCGCTCGGTGCGACCGATCTCAACACGCTGGTGAAGAAATTGCAGTCGGACAAGGTGGTCGGCTTCGTCGCGCCGAGCCGGTGAACCTGAAAGGAGCCGGCCATGGCCTTCAAGCGCCCTGCCCTCGTCTGTCTTGCCGTCCTCCTCTGCGCGTCCGTCGCGCAAACCGCGTCGGCGCAAGGCCTGAAATCCGTCGGCGCCAGGGGACCTGCGGCCTCCGCGCCTCCCGCGGCGCCGCCAACACGCGGTGGCGGCGGCGGCAGCAATGGCGGTTATCGCGGCGGCGGTGACGGCGGCCATCGCGGCGGCGGCTTTGGCGGCTGGGGCGGCGTCGCCACGGGCGTGATCGGCGGCGTGCTGTCGGCAATCCCGCCGGACCGCGTCATCGACGACGGTCCGGACGACGACGGCTACGGCCCTCCGCCTCCGCGGCGGCAGGCGCAGCAGGCCCCGCGGCGCAATTCCAACGCGCCGCCGGCCGGCGAGCGCCGCATGGTCCCCGACGAAGTGGTGATCGAGCTGCGCAATTCGGCGACGCCGGCGCAGATCGATGCCCTGCAGCGACGCTTCCGCCTCACCCGTATCTCCTCGACACCGATCGCGCTGACAGGCACGACCTTCTACCGCTGGCGCATTCCGGACCGGCGCTCGGTCGCCGCAGTGGTGCGGCAGCTTGAATCGGACCGGCTCGTCGCCACGGCGCAGCCGAATTACCAGTTCGTGCTGCAACAGGCCGCACAGGCGAGCGAGGGCGACCCCGCGCAATACGAGCTCGCCAAGCTGCACCTGCCGCAGGCGCACGCTCTCGCCAAAGGCGGCAAGGTCCGCGTCGCGGTGATCGATTCCGCGGTCGATACGACGCATCCGGATCTTGCCGGCGCGATCGCCGACACGTTCGATGCGACCGGCACGCCGCCCGAGCCGCATCCGCACGGCACCGCCATCGCGGCGCTGATCGCCGGCCACGGCAAGCTCGTCGGCGCGGCGCCCGAAGCCAACATCCTCGCCATCCGCGCCTTCGACCCCAAGGGCGGCAGCGCGCAGGGCACCACCTTCGCCATCATCAAGGGCCTCGACTGGGCCGTCGCGCATCAGGCGCGCGTGATCAATATGAGCTTCGCCGGTCCGGCCGACCCGGCCATCCACCGCGCGCTCGACGCGGCGCACCGCAAGGGCATCGTGCTGATCGCCGCGGCCGGCAATGCCGGGCCGAAATCGCCGCCGCTCTATCCTGCCGCCGATGCCGACGTCATCGCCGTCACCGGCACCGATGCGCAGGACAAGCTCCTCGCCGTCGCCAATCGCGGCCGCCATATCGCGGTCGCGGCGCCCGGCGCCGACCTGCTCGTCGCCATTCCCGGCGGCGGTTACGAGGTGTCGTCCGGCACGTCCTATGCGGCGGCGGAGGTGAGCGGCATCGCCGCGCTCCTCATCGAGCGCAAGGGCGAGCTCAAGCCCGACCAGGTGCGCGGCATCCTGACCGGCACGGCGAAGGATCTGGGGCCGAAGGGCCGCGATCCCGAGTTCGGCGCCGGACTTGCCGACGCCTATGCGGCGGTGAGCGCCACCGAGACGCCGGTCGCCCGCGCCAACACCGGCGCCCGCTGATCACTCCTGGATGGTGCGCAGATAGGCGCGCACGTCGCGCGCATCGTCCTCGGTGAACCGGATCTCCGGCATGTCGGGATGCATGGCCGAGAGACCGCGCACGAGCCGCTGCGGGAAATCGTCGAGATCGAAGCTGCGCCCGAGCATGCGGAACGGCGGCGCCGCGCGATGCGGGCTTGCGCCGCGCCGGCCGACGGCGTGGCAGGCGCTGCAATTCTGCGCCACCAGCATCCGCCCGTGCGCGACCGGATCGAGCGCCTGGGCCGTCGCCGCCGAAGCGCCGACCGACAGTGCAAAAGCGATAGCGAGGCCGGTGATACGCATGGGCGCATTAGCGCCGGACGCAGGCGTGACCGCCTTGCGTTAGGTCAAGCGGCGGCGCGCGCGTTGAACGAGCGCAAGAGCTGCGGGATCTCTCCGACCGGCCGCGGCTGGCTGAACAGATAGCCCTGCGCCAGATTGCAGCCTTCGACGCGCAGCACGTCGAGCTGCTCCTCGGTCTCGACGCCCTCGGCGACGGTGACCATGCCGATGTCGGCGCCGAGCTGCGTCACCGCGCGGACGATGGCGAGGCAGTCTTCCTTCTTGCCGAGCTCCTGCACGAAGGAGCGGTCGATCTTGATCTTGTCGAACGGGAAGCTGCGCAGATAGCCGAGCGAAGAGTAGCCGGTGCCGAAATCGTCCATCGAGATGCGCACGCCGAGCGCGCGGATCTGGTGCAGGAGATCGAGCACGGTGCGGTCGTCCTGCAACAGCACCGTCTCGGTGATCTCGAGCTCGAGGCGTCCGGCCGGCAGGTTGGCGGCGGCAAGCGCCGAGACGATCGACAGCGGCAGCCCCGGATTGCGGAATTGGGCCGCCGACAGGTTGACGGCGATCGAGATGTTGTCGGGCCAGGCGGCGGCGTCGCGGCAGGCCTGGCGCAGCACCAGGTCGCCGAGCTGGCCGATCAGGCCGATTTCCTCGGCGACGGGGATGAAGACGCCCGGAGAGACCAATCCGCGCTGCGGATGACGCCAGCGCACCAACGCTTCGAAGCCGCGGATTTCCCGCCGCGCCACCTCGACGATCGGCTGATAAAAGACCTCGAATTCGCCCTGCCCGATGGCCTTGCGCAGATCGACCTCGAGCGCATGGCGCTCCTGCATCTGCGCGTCCATCTCCGGCTGGAAGAAATGATAGCTGCCGCGGCCGCTGCTCTTGGCGCGGTAGAGCGCCATGTCGGCGTTGCGCAGGAGCTGGTCGGGCTCGCGGCCGTCGGTCGGCGCCATGGCGATGCCGACGCTGGCGCCGATCACGATCTGCTGGCCGAGCACGTCGTGCGGCTGCGACACGGCCTCGATGATGCGCGCGGCAAGCTCGGACGCGTCGGTCGGACGCGCGCCGGACTGGACGATCGCAAATTCGTCGCCGCCCAACCGTGCGACCATGTCGCTGCCGCGCACCGCGTCCTTCAGGCGCTTGGTGACGGCGCAGAGCAAGGCGTCGCCGACCGGATGGCCGAGCGTGTCGTTGACGGTCTTGAAGCGATCGAGGTCGACGAACAGCACGGCGAGCTTCTCGCCGCGATCGAGCGCGTTTTCCATGCGCTCGCGGAACAGCACGCGGTTCGGCAGGTCGGTGAGCGCGTCGTGCCGCGCCATGTGCATGATCTGCGCTTCGGCGAGGCGGCGCTCGGTGACGTCCTCGAAGGTCGCGACCCAGCCGCCGTTCGAGGTCGGCGAGTAGACGCTGGCGATGATGCGGCCGTCGCTGAGCTCGTAATAATGCGTGCCGCTCTTGTGCCGGCTGATGACCTCGGCCTGGTCGCTCAGCACCTGGCTGGCGTTGGCGCTCTCGTTGCGGCGCGCGGCGCTGAGTTCGAGGATTTCACGGAAGCTGATGCCGGGCGCGATCTGGTCGCGCGACAGGCCGAAGATCTCGAAGAAGCGGCGGTTGACGACCTCAAGCCGGTTATTGGCGTCGAACAGGCACAGGCCCTGCGACATGTTGTCGAGCGCGGCGTCGAGGCGCAGGTTGCTCTGCCTGAGCGTCGCTTCCTGGCGCTTGGACTGCGTGATGTCGGTGCAGACGACGATAAAGCCGCCGTCGCGCGTGGCGCTGCGGGAGACGCGCAGCCAGCGGCCGTCGGCGAGCTGCCACTCCGGCACCAGGGCTTCGCCGTTCGGACGCGTCAGCATGCAGCCGGCGAGGATCGGATCGCGCAGCGCCGTCTTCAGTTCAGCGATGGACGTGCCCGGCTCGAGTTGTTCCGGCGACAGCGAGAGGAAGCCCGCAGCCTGCGCGTTGGCAAGCGCGATGCGGTCCTGCGCGTCGACGACGACGACGCCTTCGTCGGAGTTCGCCAGCGCGTCGGCGAGCCGCGTCTGCGCGGAGCGGCGCAGCGCCACTTCGCGGTCCATCATGTCCTTGATGTTGTCGCGCATCGACCGCATCGACGACAGGAGCGCGCCGAGCTCGTCCGGCCCGCCGGCCGGGATGACGACGTCGAGCCGTCCGGTGGCGATGCATTCGGCGACGTTCGAGGCGGCGGCGACCGGCCGGACGATGCGCCGGGTCAGCGCCCAGGCGACGAGGCCGGACAGGATCAGCGCCAGCCCGGCGCCGGCGATGTTGAGCCTGATGTTGCGGTCGACGGTGGCCAGCGCCGATTGCCGGTAGAGGAAGCCGTCGCCGGCCGTGTAGTTGATCAGGAGATCGATCTGGTCGTTGACCTGCCGCGCAAAGGTGTCGAGCTTCTCCCAGCTCGCGTCCATGCGCGTCGCGTCGAGCAGGTTGAGTCTGGTGCGACGCCAGGTATTGACCGCATCCTCGACATGCGACGCCGCCTCCCTGGCGCGCTGCGACTGCGAGCGCTGCACGGCGATGTCGAGGTCTTCCTTGAGCGTCTGGGCGAGCTTGGCGATCTGGAGATCGAGCTCGACCCGCATCTTCGGATCCTCGGCGATCCAGCGCCGGCCGAAGGTCGCGCGCATCGAGGCGAAATCGGCGGCCGCCGCTCGCGCGTAATTGATCGACATCAGGGATTCGTCATAGGTCTTGCGGACCAGCACGCCGGCGTCCTGGACGCCCCTGATGGCGTAGCCGGCCAGCGCCGCGGTGATGATGGTCATCACCGCGAAGGCGACCAGGATGCGGCCGCGGATCGTGCGCAAAGACGCGGCGGCACGCGCCAGCACGCGTATCGCGGGCGACGTTCCTTCCGACAGCAACGTTTCGATCCGGCTCGGCTTCATTCCAAGACCTGCGACAGCAGCCTCGGAATGTAAGGTCCACATGTTAAAGGTGGTTCAGCTTTGCCTGCGATCTCGATTGCTTCGTTAACGCCGCCTTAACCGCGCAATCGGAGGCTGCCCGAAAGCGGTTGCAACCGTCGAAAGGCCATCGAAATGCGCTTCAGGCTCTCCGAGCGGGCCAAGATCGCGATCAGCCTGGTGCTCATCGC
Organism: Pseudolabrys sp.; assembly: GCA_051959715.1. GTDB lineage: Bacteria > Pseudomonadota > Alphaproteobacteria > Rhizobiales > Xanthobacteraceae > Pseudolabrys. The sequence continues at coordinate 2,880 of JBQCFB010000017.1, read as the reverse complement.
GGCCTCGCTGACCGGCCTCGGCATCATGGGCAGCCATGCCGCCCAGCAATACAACGTGTCGCAGAAGGGCCGGCTCTTCCATCCGGACACCCTCACCATCCAGAAGGGCGAGACCCTCGTGATCGTTAACGACGACGGGGACCTGCGGCACCACGCCTATATCGACTCGCCGACGTTCAGTTTCGATTCCGGCGATCAGGAGCCGGGCAGCCGGGCGACGATCACGATCCCGGTGGCCGGCGATTTCGACGTGCTCTGCGCCATCCATCCGAAGATGAAGCTGACCGTCCACGTGAAGTAGGCGCGCCGCTTCGGGCGCCCTCATCCCAAAAGAGAATGGCCGGGCTTTGGGCCCGGCCATTTTCATTTCTCGAGGTGTCGGCGGTCAGAGGATCGCGGTGCCGAACAGCGCCGAGTGCGCGCCGTAATAGGCCGCCATGAACAGCGCGAGCGCCGCCGCATATCCGACCGGCATCAGGTACGGGTAGCGCACGAGCTCACGGCTGCCGCGGTTGTCGGCGGCGATCGCGAACAGCACCACCACGATCAGCGCATGGCCGATCATGTCGACCTTGCCGAAGGTGGCGACGGCGCCGATGAACATCGGCGTCAGCATGATCGCGGCGACGCGACGCACCAGCGGCGACCACATCAGCCCGAAGGCCAGTGCGAACTCCACGGCGCCGGCCGAGCGCATGTAGAACTCGACGTCGAAGCCGAGCGTCATGCCGGGATGCTGCGCGAGCAGCGGGTAGGTCCATTCCGGATAGGCCCACTTCTCGATCGAGGCCCACATCAGCGTGATGCCGGCGGCCCAGCGGACGATGTCGATGGCCTTGATGCCGAAGAAATCGCGCTGCAGCCCGGTGAGCGCGAGATAGACCGCGACACCGAGGAAGATCGGGTAATCGAGCAAATGGAAGATGCCGTAATTGTAGAGCGCGACGCCATAGATCACGAAGATGCCCAGCGCCGAGAGCGGCATTGTGCGCCGGGACAGCATGCCGGCGGCGATGCCGAGCTGGATCGCGGCGATGATCGTCGAGTCGGTCTTCAGTTCGGGCGTCAGCAGGACGCCGCCGTAAGCCCAGATGGCGATGAAGAAGAAGGCCGTGCCGGCACGGAACATCAGCTCCGTACGGTCGAGGATGGGCGCCGTGACGCGGTCCATGGACCGCTGCATGGCGAGGCCAATATGGGTGCCTTCGAACAGGGCCCCGGCCAGCAGGGCGATCACTGAGAGGCCGATCAGGTATTCGAAGTCCGGGCAGAGGACGTTCTCGAGACCGCGGGGCTGACCCGCGACGTCGAAGGCGCAGAACCACTTCACATGCGCCTCTGCACTTCCTACGAGCAGCCCGTAAATCGGGAGTGCCGTCGCAAGCACTGCCAAGGGTTGCATACACGCCGACAATTTACGCATTACCAGCTTCTTTCCACCGGTTTCCGAGTTCATTTCACGGAACTTCACGATTCAGGTACGCCGCCCCGACCAGCGAGTTGAACTTACTATCTATTTACCACAGTTTGGAGGTGTTAGGGTGGGGTCGATATAGTAAATTGTAAGGATTGGTTAACCTATACCGGCGGCACAACTGGCCTCCGGCGCGTTAACAACCGCTTGGCAAGGGTTTGGTAGCCGTTTGGATGCTAGATCGGCCTTGCAACCGCTGCGTTCAGACCGCGGTGCAACCGGGAGCCGTCATGATTGCAATCTGCAGCCTCTTGAGCCTGGTCCTCGGCGGGACGATCGCCGCCCTGTCCGAGAAGTATCCGGCCCGTGTCGAGGCGCTGGAGACGACGGCCGGGGTGCTCCTGATCGGCGGCCTCGGCCTGATCGGCACCGGCCTGCCCGTCCTGCTGTGAGCCTTCCGAACTTCTGAGGATTTCCGAGAGAGCGCGTCGCGCCGTCAGCGCGGCAGCGTGGTCAGCGCTATGGCCGACGGTGCGGCGGTGAGCGTCTGCAGGAAGGCGATGAGATCCGCCTTCTCCTGCGCCGTCAGATGCAGCGGCTTGATCTCCTCGGCCCGGCTCGGCCGGTCGACGCCGCCCTTGTCATACAGATCGACCACAGCAGCGAGGCTCGGCACCGAGCCGTCGTGCATGTAGGGCGCGCGCCGCGCGACGTCGCGCAGGGTCGGCGTCTTGAACGCATAGCGAAGCTGCACCGAGCTCGGGAACATGCGGCCACGGCCGATATCATCACCGCTCGCGACGCCGACATCGTGGAACGAGGCGTCGCTGAAGCTCCAGCCGCTGTGGCAGGCCGCGCAATTGGCCTTGCCGTTGAACACGTCGAAGCCGCGCTTGGCGGCGTCGCTGATGGCGCGCTCGTCACCCTTGATCCAGCGGTCGAACGGCGCCTCGCCCGAGACGATCGAGCGTTCGAACGTCGCCAGCGCCAGTTCCATCTTGCGCTTCGTGATCTCGCCGGGACCGAACGCCGCGTGGAAGGCGCTGACATAGCCGGGGATCGCCGAAAGGCGCTCAATCACCAGCTTCTCCGGGGCATTCATGATCTTCGGATTGGTGATCGGCCCGAAGGCGACCGATTCCAGGTCGCGGAAATGGCCGTCCCAGCCGAGCTTCGGCACCCAGGCGACATTGAGGAGCGTGGGCGTGCGCGTCGCCATGGCCTCGAGCGTGTCGCCAATGCCGCGCGGCAGGTTGTCCTGCCAGGACAGGCCCGGATTGTGGCAGCTGCCGCATGATTTCGTGCCCGAGCCGGACAATGCCGGCTCGAAGAACAGCATGCGGCCGAGCCGCGACTTCGCTTCCGAATAGGGATTGCTGGCGGGGAAGGGAATGGCGCTCGGGCGCACATAGTCCGCCTTCCACTTGTCGCGCTCGGGCGCGCCGTCGCCGGATCGCGTCACGACG
>JBQCFB010000016.1:0-3444 GCA_051959715.1 Pseudolabrys sp. | reverse complement strand
AGCCATTTGCTGCCCTCCTAGCCATGAGATCATGGCGGTGTCGCTTCAGTGCGCATCGCGAATCGAAGCGCACTGCATTTCGTTTACTACAGCACAACGAAAAAAGCAGCGTTCCACTTAAGGAAGCGTGTACGCGACGCGCCGTCCGCGCGCCGAAATGCATATCGCGCGCGAGAGCGCGCACCGACGACGCGCATGACGACCGCGCGTCGTGCATCAATCGCGCAGCGAAAGAGAGAATGCAGAAAGACACGGTGGAATAAGGCGTTCTTGTGCGTCAGTGAAAATCCGAGGAAGGCCGGTTGACATCGAAAACCTCGCAACATCGCGCTCGATTTTCTTTGCGCTAACCATCCGGCGATGCTTCGCCGCATCCGTCGAAATTTTTTTGCACAGGCTGCTCATTTGAGGAGGTCGGCGGACCGGATTCGATCAAAAACGAGCGAATCGCCCTTCTCTGATTCGGGTCACGACGTGCGTCGCGCGTCGGTGATGCGACCCTCACGACGACCTTCGGATGCGCGCAGGACATCGAATGCGATCTTTGGCGGCACACACCGGCATCGGGTTTGTCAGATGTCGGCCACTCTGAATGCGCCGGTCGCCAAGGCCGACTTGCGTCGGCCACCGTGCGAGACGATGAGCCGGCGGCGGTCGACTAGAGCCCGAGCTTGCTCTTCAACAAGTCGTTGACCGCCTGCGGGCTCGCCTTGCCGCCCGACGACTTCATCACCTGGCCGACGAACCAGCCGATCGCCTTCGGATTGGTCTTCGCATCGGCGACCTTGTCCGGATTCTTGGCGATGATGTCGTCGATCGTCTTGCCGATCGCGCCGAGATCGGTGACCTGCTTCAGCCCGCGTGCCTCGACGATGGCCGCCGGATCGCCGCCCTCGCTCCACACGATCTCGAACAGATCCTTGGCGATCTTGCCGGAGATGGTGCCGTCGGCGATCAGGTCGAGAATGGCGCCGAGCTGCGCCGCGGAGACCGGCGAGGAGCCGATGTCCTTGCCTTCCTTGTTGAGACGGCCGGTGAGATCGTTGATCACCCAGTTGGCCGCGACCTTCGCGTCGCGCCCCTTGGCGACCGCTTCGAAGTAGGTGGCGGTCTCGCGCTCGCCGACGAGCACGCCGGCGTCATAGCCGGACAGCCCGAAGCCGGCGACGAAGCGAGCCTGCTTTGCGTCGGGCAGTTCCGGCAGGCTCTTCTCGAGCTCGGCCACGTAGTCGGCCGTCACTTCAAGCGGCAGCAGATCCGGATCGGGAAAGTAACGGTAGTCGTGCGCCTCTTCCTTGGAGCGCATCGACCGGGTCTCGCCGCGGCCGGGGTCGAACAGGCGCGTCTCCTGCTCGATCGCCCCGCCTTCCTCGATGATCTCGATCTGGCGGCGCGCCTCGTGCTCGATCGCCTGCCCGACGAAACGGATCGAGTTGACGTTCTTGATCTCGCAGCGCGTGCCGAGCGGCTCGCCGGGACGGCGCACCGAGACGTTGACGTCGGCGCGCAGCGATCCTTCGTCCATGTTGCCGTCGCATGTGCCGAGATAACGCAGGATGGAGCGCAGCTTGGTGAGGTAGGCCATCGCCTCGCCGGCCGAGCGGATGTCCGGCTTGGACACGATCTCCATCAGCGCGACGCCGGAGCGGTTGAGGTCGACATAGGAGTAGTTCGGATGCCGGTCGTGCACGCTCTTGCCGGCGTCCTGCTCCAGATGGACGCGCTCGATCCCGACATTGACGGTCTCGCCGCCGTCGAGAGCGACCGCGACCACGCCCTCGCCGACCACCGGCGACTTGTACTGACTGATCTGATAGCCCTGCGGCAGATCGGGATAGAAATAGTTCTTCCGGTCGAACACCGACTTCAGATTGATCTTCGCCTTCAGGCCGAGACCGGTGCGGATCGCCTGGGCAACGCACTCCTCGTTGATCACGGGCAGCATGCCCGGCATCGCCGCGTCGACGAGCGACACGTGACTGTTCGGCGCGCCGCCGAACTCCGTCGAGGCGCCGGAGAACAGCTTCGACTGCGAGGAGACCTGCGCGTGCACTTCCATGCCGACGACGACTTCCCAGTCGCCGGTCGTGCCGCGGATCAGCTTCCCCGTGGGGGCGGATGTGGTCTGGACGCTCATGGCGGTACAGGTAGCCGCCGCCGCCCGGCGGGGCAAGGTCGCCCACGGCGCCGGTTCAGAGCTGAAGCTCGCGTCCGAGCATCTGCTCGACCGCATCGAAGCTGTCGGTGAAGCCGCGGTACTCGACGAGCTTCCCGTTCGCGAAGCGATGGAAGCCGGCGATGCGCGAGTTCAGGGTGCGGCCGGTCGCGCGTTGCACGGTATGGACTTCGCTGATCATGGCGGCGCGGTCGCCGTCGACCAGTTTCACCAGCACGCGATAGTCGGCCACCCGGTACTCGGTGTAGAGCAGCGCATAGCCCTTGAAGACCTCGGCCTTGCCGCGGCGCGCACCGGCGAACGGAAACGTCGTGACCGGGGCGTGAAACAGCCAGTCGACATCGTCGGCGTAGCACGCGGCCAGCCGGTCGCTGTCGCCGGCAGTGAACGCCGCGATGATGGCGTCGAGCGCCGCCCGCGTCGCCTCCGTATCCATAGCCTCACTCCCCGCCAATGCCCCGGTTCCGCATACAGGGCGGCGGGCAGTCCGTGAAGGCGGCGATGTGGATACGGTTTGGCGTCAGAGCGCCAGTTCGCGCCCCAGCGCCTGCTCGACCGCATCGAAGGTGTCGATGAACTCCCGAAATTCGATGACGCGGCCGCCGTCGAGGCGGAGGAAGTTGGCCAGCCGAAAGCGCATGGCGCGGCCGGAAGATTTCTGCACGAAGTGGACGTCGGACATGACGGCGGCGCGGTCGCCGTCGACGATCATGACCTCCGGCTGGTAGCTGCGGAGGATGTAGTTCGCACCGATATCGGCCAGCGCGGCGAGCACGGCCTGCCGGCCATGGCGCGCGCCGGCAAAGGGAAAGACATCGACCGGCGCGTAGATGACCCAGTCGATGTCGTCGTGGAGAAGCGCCGCAACGCGCGGCCCGTCGCCCTTGCCGTAGGCGTCGTAGAGCTCACGGACGATGGCGCGCGTGTCGGACACGGAGCAGCCCCCGGCGGATTGCAAATTATGTGGCGAAATCGTGCCGGCCGCCAAGGGAACAAATCGTCCGGCGACGCAAATTTCCGCGGGACGGTGCCCATCGCCCTCTGTCAGGAACCGGTCCCGGCGACGGGCGTTGGCGGGGCATGGATCAGGACATGCGCAGCCTCGGCCTCTTCATCGGCACTCTTGTCGTGATCGGCGCGGCGATCTTCATCCTCAGCGGCGGCGATCTCGGTGGCAAGAAGACGGTCGCGAGCGATCGCGACCTGCCGCCGGTGGCCAGCCTCGACCGGCCGAACTAGGCCCACCACTTCTGCGGGGTGAAGCGGCC
>JBQCFB010000015.1:0-8615 GCA_051959715.1 Pseudolabrys sp. | reverse complement strand
TCGCTGCCGTCCGCCGGCTGCGGGAAGATGTGCGGCTCGAGCAGGTCGTTCAACGCATCGAGCACGTTGGTGACGCGCAATTCCTTGATGTCGTTGACCGCGCCGATGAAGTCGATCCAGAAGTCCTGGAGCACCTTCTTCCACTCGACCTCGTTGTTCGACACGCGGTCGAGCTGCTCTTCGAGGTTGGCGGTGAAATCGTATTCGACGTATTTCTGGAAGAAGCTCTCGAGGAAGCCGACGACGACGCGGCCCTTGTCCTCTGGCATCAGCCGCTTCTTGTCGATGCGCACGTAGCCGCGATCCTGCAGCACCTGGAGGATGGCGGCGTAGGTGGATGGCCGGCCGATGCCGAGCTCTTCCATGCGCTTGACCAGCGCCGCTTCCGAATAGCGCGGCGGCGGCTCGGTGAAATGCTGCGACGAGTTGATCGCCTGCTTGGCGAGCGCCTCGTTCTCGCTCATGGCGGGGAGGCGGCGCGATTCATCGTCATCCGCCGCTTCGTCCTGGCCTTCCTGGTAGAGCGTAAGGAAGCCGTCGAACTTCACGACCTGGCCGGTGGCGCGGAGCTCGATGTTGCGGGCGCCAGCCTTCGCCGAGATGTCGACTGTGGTGCGCTCGAGCTCGGCCGCCTGCATCTGGCTCGCCACGGCGCGATTCCAGATCAGCTCGTAGAGCCGGGACTGATCTCGGTCGAGCGTGCGGGCGACGTCCGCCGGCAGGCGGTTCGGATCGGTCGGGCGCACGGCCTCGTGCGCTTCCTGCGCGTTCTTCGACTTGTTCTGATACTGACGCGGCGCGTCCGGCACGTAATCCTTGCCGTACTGCTTGCCGATCATGCCGCGCACGGCGGTGACCGCCTCCGGCGCCATGTCGATGCCGTCGGTACGCATATAGGTGATGAGGCCGACGGTCTCGCCGCCGATGTCGATGCCCTCATAGAGGCGCTGCGCCAGCCGCATCGTGTGCGCCGGCGAGAAGCCGAGCTTGCGGCTTGCCTCCTGCTGCATCGTCGAGGTGGTGAAGGGCGGCGGCGGATTGCGCCGCGCCGGCTTGGCCTCGACCGAGACGACCTTGAAGGCGGCATTCTCGAGATCGCGCGTGAAGGCTTCCGCCTCGGCACCCGAGCCGATGTCGAGACGCTGGATCTTCTGCCCGTCGGCGCCGACGAGACGCGCCTCGAACACTTCGTTGCGCGGCGTCGCCAGCTTGGCGACGATCGACCAGTATTCCCTGGCGACGAACCTCTCGATTTCGAGCTCGCGGTCGCAGACGAGGCGCAACGCCACAGACTGCACGCGGCCGGCCGAGCGCGCGCCCGGCAGCTTGCGCCAGAGCACCGGCGAGAGCGTGAAGCCGACGAGATAATCGAGCGCGCGGCGGGCGAGATAGGCGTCGACCAGCGCGGTGTCGATCGCGCGCGGATGCTTCATCGCGTCGAGGATCGACTGCTTGGTGATGGCGTTGAACACGACGCGCTCGACCGGCTGCTTGGTCAGCGCCTTCTTCTGCCGCAGCACCTCGAGCACGTGCCAGGAGATGGCTTCGCCCTCGCGGTCCGGGTCGGTGGCGAGGATGAGCTTGTCGGCGCCCTTGAGCGCGCGCGCGATATCGTTGACCCGCTGGTTGGACTTGGCGTCGACCTCCCAGACCATGCGGAAATCCTGGTCGGGATCGACCGAGCCGTCCTTGGCCGGCAGGTCGCGGATATGGCCGAAAGAGGCCAGAACCTCGTAACCGGGGCCCAGATATTTGTTGATCGTCTTCGCCTTGGCGGGCGACTCAACAACGACGATATTCATGTAAATCCAATGGGTTGCTGGTCAGTGCCAGGCTCGGTAGCGGGCGGAATCGGCACCCGCGCCGCCGGGAACATGGGGAAGGGGGTGCCTCAAGTCAAATGAGCGTGCCGTCGCAGGGCGGCTCAGAGCAGCCAATCAGGGCACAAAAACGGCCATCAGCAGAGTACTACCGTATGCAACCTAGAGATGTATTTTATTACAAATGCTACTTAAAGGCTTATCGGTTCGCGGATTCCGTGTATTCTGGTGTAGCCGCGATTATTCGCCGATTCCATGTGCCCGGTCCCCATGCCCGACCGCAATGACTCGCCGACCCCCGCCAACGGCCGCTCGGCCGTCGCGAGCTACGTTGCCTCCATATCGGCCGATCTTGCGGCGCTCGCCCGGCGGACCGGGCTGGATACGCTGGGCTATCTGCTGGAAATGGTGCGCCTCGAGGCGGAGAGCACGTCGAGACCCAACGGCCACGCGCCCCGTCGCTGATCATCGCAGCGCGATCCCCAGTTTCTCGAGCAAGGCCGGCGTCGGATTGCCGTCCGGGATCATGCCGAACTTCTTCTGCTCGGTGCGGATGTTGTCGCGCAGGTCGAAATCGACGTGCCCTTCGAAGTCCGTGACCTTGTAGCCGAGCGATGCGAGTTTCTTCTGGAGCGCGATGCGCGCGTCGCGCGACAAAGGGCGATCGTCGGAGGGCCACGTGCTCCTGAACGCGCCGCCGCCGGCAAGACGGTCGGCGAGATGGCCGACCGCAATCGCGTAGGCATCGGAGTTATTGTACTCCTTCAGCACGTCGTAGTTCGGCGTGACGATGAAGCCCGGGCCCTTCGCGCCGCTTGGGAAGAACAGGATGCCGCTGCCGCTCGCCGGGAAAGCCTTGCCGTCGGCGCGCCGCACGCCGGCCTTGCGCCACGCCTCGTAAGTGCCGCGGCTCATCATGTAGTCGAAGCGGGGCGGCACGATCACCTCGTAGCCCCAGGCCAGCCCGTGCTTCCATCCGCCCTTGTGCAGATAGTTGCCGGTCGAACCGAGCACGTCGGGCACGTTGTTCCAGATGTCGGCGCGGCCATCGCCGGAGAAGTCGACGGCGTAGTCGACGACGTTCGACGGCATGAACTGCGTCTGCCCCATGGCGCCCGCCCATGACGAGACCATCTGCGCCCGCGGGATCTTGCCGTCCTGCATGATGCGCATCGCCACGAAGAGCTCGTTGCGGAAATAGGGGTGGCGATACTTCACGTAGTCGAGGGTCGATAGCGAGCGGAACACGTCCCAGCGGTCCTTGGCGGCGCCGTAGTCCGTCTCCATGCCCCAGAGCGCCAGCAGCACCCAGCGCTCGACCTCGAATTTCTTCTCGACCGCGTCGAAGGTTTTTGCCCATTCACGCGCCTTGGCGTCGCCGCGGGTGAGCCGGCCCTTGGACACGAGCGCGTTGATATAGGCGCCGACCGGCTTGCCGTATTCGGGCTGCTTCCTGGTGGCGGCGATGACGCGGTCGTCTGGCGAAACCCCGCGCATGGCGAGGTCGAAGGTATCGCGCGTCACGCCCTTCTGCTGCGCATCAGGCCAGAGGCCGTTCACGAAATTCGCAAATGGCTCCTGCGCCGCCGCGGGCGCCGCGGTGAGAAGAGCCAGCGTCACCACGCCCCAGCGGATCGGCTTCACGAAGTGTCCCTCGATTCGTCGGCCCGGATTTTACACCAGCGAGATCAATCCGCCGCCGTGGCGCTCGATGCGGCCCGCCAATTCCAGCTCGAGTAGTACCATGCGGACGATTGCCGGCGATGAGCGAGAGAGCCGCACCAGGTCGTCGATCGAGCAGGGCGAGGGGCCGAGCAGCGCCACGACGCGGCTGCGCTCGTCCTCGCTCGGCTCGCCCGTGACGGGTTCGTCGCGCTCGGGCTCCTCGATCGGCAGGTCGAAACCGCGGCCCACGATCGGCGCCAGCGCGTCAATCACGTCCTTTGCCTCGGTGACCATGGTCGCGCCCTGCTTGATGAGGCCGTTCGTGCCTTCCGCGCGTGGATCGAGCGGCGAGCCCGGTACGGCGAAGACTTCGCGGCCCTGCTCGCCGGCGAGCCGCGCCGTGATCAGCGAGCCCGAGCGTCGCGCCGCTTCGACAAGCACGACGCCGACCGACAGGCCGGAGATGATGCGGTTGCGGCGCGGGAAGTCGTGCGCGCGCGGCTCCCAGGCGAGCGGCATTTCGGAGACCGCCGCACCCTGCGGCAGAATCTCGTCGACCAGCGGCACGTGTTCTGCCGGATAGATGCGTTCATGACCGCCGGCCAGGACTGCGACCGTCCCTAAGTCCAGCGACGCGCGATGCGCCGCCGCGTCGATGCCGCGTGCAAGCCCGGAGACGATGCCGTAGCCGGCGGCGCCAAGGTCGCGCGCAAGCCGCGCGGCGAATTTCATGCCGGCGGCAGACGCGTTGCGCGAACCGACTATGGCGACGAGATGACGCGTGAGGATCGCGCGCTCGCCGCGCACGGCGAGGAGCGGGGGCGCGTCGTCGATCATCATGAGCCGCGGCGGGTAATCGGGCTCGCCGAGGGCGACCAAGGCGATGCCGCGCGCGCGGGCGGCGTTCATCTCCTTCTCCGCCTCTTCGCGCGACGGAATGCGCGCCGCGGCCGCGCCGCCGCGGCGGGCGAGCGAGGGCAGGGCGTCGAGCGCGGCGCGGGCGCCGCCGAAGTGGTTGATCAGTTCGCGAAAGGTGCGCGGACCGACATTGTCGCTGCGGATAAGTCGCAGCCAGTCGATCCGCTGGTCGTCGGTGAGTGTGACGCGCTCGGCCAAGGCTGCCCCCCGATGGGAGCATCGCCCAGGACCATTTCACAGACAACCCTCGGTTTAGGAAGCCTTGGCGCTCGCGCCAATCTTGCCTTCGGTGCCGCCCATCAGCCGGCCGATATTGGCGCGGTGCATGACCCAGAGCAGCACGCTGAGCAGGAGGAACAGCGCGGCCGGCGCTTGATGGCCGAGAAGATAGAGTGCGCCCGGCGTCAGCGCGCTAGCGACCAGGGCCGCGAGCGAGGAGTAGCGTGAGAGGAAGGCGACCACGAGCCAGATGCTGCAGAAGATCAGCGCGCCCGGCCAGTACACGCCGATCAGGAGGCCGATATAGGTGGCGACGCCCTTGCCGCCCTTGAACTTGAGCCAGACCGGAAAGAGATGGCCGATGAACGCGCCGAAGCCGGCGACGAGTGCTGCTTCAGGGCTGACGAAGTGGCGCACCAGCAGCACCGCGGCCGTGCCCTTGAGCGCGTCGCAGACGAGCGTCGCCGCCGCGAGCCCCTTGCGGCCGGTGCGCAACACGTTGGTGGCGCCGATATTGCCCGAGCCGATCGTGCGCACATCGGGTCCGCCGGCGGCGAGCGTGATGATGAGCCCGAACGGGATCGAGCCGAGCAGGTAGCCGACGACGAAGGCGAGCGCCTCGTTCATACGATCTCGTAGACGGTGCGGCCGGCAACGATCGTGCGCACGACGCGGCCCTGCATGCGCGCTTCGTCGTAGGGCGTGTTCTTGCACTTCGACTTGAGCTCGTTCGGGTCGACGACCCAGGGCACGTCTGTGTCGACGACGATCAGGTCGGCGGGGGCGCCGGCCCGCAGCGTGCCGCCGGGCAGGCCGAGCAGCTCCGCCGGCCGTGTCGACAGCGCGCGCAGGAGCGCCATCAGTTGCAATTCGCCGCTGTGCACGAGCCGCAGTCCCGCGACCAGCATGGTCTCGAGCCCGATCGCGCCGGGCGCCGCTTCCGCGAAGGGCAGGCGTTTCGTCTCCACGTCCTGCGGATTGTGGTCGGACATGATCACGTCGACGAGGCCGCTGGCAACCGCCTCGACCATCGCCTTGCGGTCGTTCTCGGCGCGCAGCGGCGGCGTCAACTTCAGGAAGGTACGGTAGGGGCCGATGTCGTTTTCGTTCAGCGTCAGGTGATTGATCGAGGTCGCTGCCGAAACGTCGAGCCCGGCATCCTTGGCGCGGCGCAGCACCTCGAGCGACTCCGCGCAGGTCACCGACGCCGCCTGATAGCGGCCGCCGGTCAGCGCGACGAGGCGCAGGTCGCGCTCGAGCATCACCGTTTCCGCCGCGGTCGGAACGCCGAGCAGGCCGAGCCGCGAGGCGAACTCGCTTTCGTTCATCACGCCGTCGCCGACGAGATCCGGATCCTCGGTGTGGTGCACGATCAGCGCGTCGAAGTCGCGCGCGTAAGTGAGCGCGCGGCGCAGCACCTGCGCGCTGGTGATGCTCTTCTCGCCGTCGGTGAAGGCGAGCGCCCCGGCGGCCTTGAGGAGGCCGATCTCGGTCATTTCCGTGCCTTCGAGGCCTTTGGTGATCGCCGCCATCGGATGCACGTGCACAATTGCGGTGTCACGCGCGCGCCGCAGCACGAAGTCGACGGTCGCCGGATTGTCGATCACGGGCGACGTGTTCGGCTGGCAGACGATGGTGGTCACGCCGCCGGCGGCGGCCGCCTGGCTCGCGGAGGCGAGCGTCTCGCGGCTCGCCGCGCCCGGCTCGCCGATGAAGGCGCGCATGTCGACGAGGCCCGGCGCGACGACCTTGCCGCGGCAGTCGATGACGTCGGTGCCTTCCGGCACGCCGGCAGCTCCAATGCCGCGCTTGGCTTCGCGCACCACGCCCTCGGCGATCAGCACGTCGCCTGCGATGTCGAGATCGCGCGACGGATCGATGATCCGGGCGTTGGCGAGCAGGATCGGGCGGCGGTCAGAGAGCATGGTCTTGCAACTTCACGCGTTCGGCAGGTTACGCGACAGGGCTTCCAGCACCGCCATGCGCACGGCGACGCCCATTTCGACTTGCTCACGGATCAGGGATTGCGCGCCGTCGGCGACGATGGAGTCGATCTCGACGCCGCGGTTCATCGGGCCGGGATGCATGACCAGCGCGTCGGCGCGCGCATAGGAGAGCTTCTTCTCGTCGAGCCCCCAGTACTGGAAATATTCGGAGCTCGACGGCACGAACGAACCGTTCATGCGCTCGCGCTGGAGGCGCAGCATCATCACGATGTCGGCGTCGGCCAGTCCTGCGCGCATGTCGCGTGCGACCTCGACGCCCATCCGCTCGATGCCGACCGGCAGGAGCGTCGACGGCGCGACGACGCGCACCCGCGCGCCCATCGTGTTGAGCAGGATGATGTTGGAGCGCGCGACGCGCGAATGCAGGATGTCGCCGCAGATCGCCACGGTGAGGCCGTCGATGCGGCCCTTGTTGCGGCGGATGGTCAACGCGTCGAGCAGCGCCTGCGTCGGATGCTCGTGCGCGCCGTCGCCGGCATTGACGACCGAGCAGTCGACCTTGCGCGCCAGCAATTCGACCGCGCCGGAGGCGTGGTGACGCACGACGATCAAGTCGGGATGCATGGCATTGAGGGTGACGGCGGTATCCGTCAACGTCTCGCCCTTGCGCATCGACGAGGACGAAGCCGACATGTTCATCACGTCGGCGCCGAGCCGCTTGCCCGCAAGCTCGAACGAGGACTGCGTGCGCGTCGAGACCTCGAAGAAGAGGTTGATCTGCGTGCGGCCGCGAAGCGACACGCGTTTCTTCTCGATCTGGCGGTTGAGTTCGACGAATTCCTCGGCGAGGTCGAGAAGGCCGGAAATCTCGTCGCGCGAAAGGCCTTCGATTCCCAGCAAATGGCGTCGGCTGAGAACGAAGGAAGATTTCTGTCCGGTGGTCATTAAAGCGAGTTCTATAGGCGCAGTTCTGCGGTGCGGCAAGAGCGCGAATCACCCATCCACAGCGCTGTTCCGCCAATGGGCCGAAACATCGGCAGTTTCATCGAGATTTCGTGAGCAGCGGGATGCTGCGATGCAGGAACGCCCCCCTCTGTTCCCGTGTTTACCGTTCGAGTGCGCGGCGGATCGATCCGGACGCGTGCGGATACACGAACCGTAAGGCGAAAAGTCCGTTCGGCGTTGTTTCCGAACGGTAGAAAAGGAGTCTCTGCATGAACACGTTCGCGAAAATTGCGACGGCGGCGGCTGTGGCCGGTGCCCTGGCGGTGCCGATGGCCACGCCGAGCCAGGCGGCTTGGCATCATCACGGCGGCCGCGGCGCGGCTGCGGCGATCGGCTTCGGCGCCGGTGCGCTGGTTGGCGCGGCTGCGGCCAACGCGGCCTATGGGCCGGGCTACTATGACAACGGTTACGGCTACGACAGCTACGCGGCCGAGCCCGGCCCCAGCTACGACGAAGGCTACGCTTATGCGCCGGCCTATCGCGGGTATGGCTACAACAGCTCCACTGTTCGGGAGCACCAGTGCATGCTGTCGCCTGGCAGCACGAATTACGTGCCCTGCGACAACAAGTTCTAACGTGACAGCGTGACGGCAAAAGGACGGGCTTCGGCCCGTCCTTTTTCGTATGCGCGTCAGAGCGTGCGCAGCCGGTCGAGAGCGCCTTGCAGGATGAACATGGCCGCGTGCTGGTCGATGACCGCGGCGCGTTTTGCCCGGCTGACATCGGCCGCGATCAGCTCGCGTTCGACAGCCGCCGTCGAAAGCCGTTCGTCCCACAGCGCGATCGGCAATTCGGTCAGTTTCGCGAAATTGCGCGCGAAGGCGCGGGTCGATTGCGCCCGCGGTCCTTCCGAGCCGTCCATGTTGATTGGCAGGCCGAGTACGAAGCCGACCGTGTTGCGTTCGGCGGCCAGCGCGAGGACGCGTTTTGCGTCCGCCGTGAACGCCTTTCGCGCCACCGTCTCGACGGCGGTGGCGATCCGGCGGTCGGGGTCGCTCACCGCAACGCCGATGGTCTTCGTACCGAGGTCGAGCCCGATCAG